>MWCI01000017.1 GCA_002069965.1 Spirochaetes bacterium ADurb.Bin218
AAGTGGCAGATATGGATTTGAAGAGGCTTCGTATAAATATAGAGACACAACAGCCTCAAATAGCAAAGATATATCTTCCTATCATCTCAATGATGAAGGGCCTTCTATTGTAACTGGTTTAAGCCTTAAGCCTTCCAATGTTTTTTCTGTAAGTTTTACAATTGGTGCATCAACGCCCTATAGCTATAAAACAAAAGAATGTGATGATGAGAATGTGTCTCTTAATGAGTACGAAAGCACTCACAAGCTTAAATATGGAATGCTGTCAGGAGGAGCTTTTTACTGGAGACCAAATTATAGAGTTTTGATAGGGGCAGGGGTGTCTTTTTTGTCCTTTAAAGAGGAGATAGAAAGTGAAGCAATGCTAACGAAAGGTATTCAGAGGTTTTCTATATTACAGTTTTCTACTGGTATATCTCTGAAGGCGTCAAATGATGCAGAGATTTTTGGAGGGATAAGCTGGAATGATATGAAAGGAGAGATGGAAAACCATAAAACTAATTTAGATATGAATATAGATCTAAGGGAAAAGAGTTATGATCTATTCTTTGGCTTTGGATCTCAGTATTGATTGAAATTTATAAAAAGTATTTTAATTTTGCATAGATAAGGAAATTCTATGAATTTTTTAACATCTATCATTGAGAAATTTTTTATACTATGGGTTGTAATTTTTTCTCTCTGCGGATTTTTATATCCCGAAGTCTTTAAGCCTCTTGTAAAACACATCCCTCTGTTTCTCGGAATAATAATGTTTGGGATGGGGCTCACATTAACTATTGAGGATTTTGCTGTGGTTTTGCAAAAGCCACGGCCCCTTTTTGCAGGAGTAGCTGCCCAGTTTATAATAATGCCTCTTGTTGCCTTTGTGCTTTGCAAAATCTTTAATCTAAATCCAATGCTTGCAATAGGTGTAATTCTTGTGGGTACATGTCCTGGAGGAACAGCCTCTAATGTTATAACTTATCTATCAAAGGGGGATGTGGCTTTGTCTGTTGCTATGACAACTGCAAGCACATTGCTCTCTCCAATTGCAACCCCAGCCCTAACTTATGTATATGCAGGTAAATGGATACCTGTGCCTGTGCTTTCCATGTTTGTGTCAATTTTGCAGATTATAATTATCCCTGTGGCACTTGGTCTTGCGTTGAAGATGATTTTTAAAGATAGATTAAATGTTGTGCAGAAATTCTTGCCATCAGTTTCTGTTATAGCAATTGTCACAATTATTGCAGGCATTACAGCAGCAAATGCCAGCAATCTAAGAGCTATGGCAGTGGTTGCTTTTTCAGTTGTAGCATTGCACAATCTCTTTGGTCTTGCTTTTGGATATTTATTTGGCTTTGCTTTAAAGTTTGACAAAAAAGTCAGGAGGACAATTGCCATAGAGGTGGGGATGCAGAATTCAGGCCTTGCTGTTTCTCTTGCAGTGTTGCACTTTCAATCTGTTGCAGCTGTCCCTGGAGCGATTTTTAGTATCTGGCATAATATCTCCGGTTCAATACTTGCATGGTGGTGGGGAAGGATAAAGTAGTTTATTAAAGCGGTGCCAGTTTAGACACCGCTTTAATCTCTTAATTTAAAAGTAATCAGGGAGTATTGCTCTTAGCTTTCTTGTTGTTTCGCTATTCCTAACCTCTGGAGCAGTTATGACTGCATATTTTGCAGCCTCTTTGCATTGGCAGCCTCTTTCTTTGCCCAGTTCTCTGGCCAGAGCCTTAACTAATTTTTTTGCATTGGCAGAGTTAGTATTCATGTTTTGCACAACCATTTCAACAGTTACATCCTCTTCACTTTCGTGCCAGCAGTCATAGTCGGTGCTCATACATATAACGGCATAGCACATTTCAGCCTCACGGGCGAGTTTTGCCTCTGGTATTGTGCTCATATTGATTACGCCAGCTCCCCATGATCTATAGAGATTGCTCTCTGCTCGTGTGGAAAAGGCAGGCCCTTCCATGCAGATGAGTGTTTCACCTGTGTGCATCTTAAGTCCGAGATTTTTTGCAATGGGAAGTATCACATCCTGCAGTCTATGGCAAAAGGGATCTGCAAAGCCGACATGAGCTGCAATTCCATCTTCAAAAAAGGTTGATGGTCGAGCCTTTGTTCTGTCTATTATCTGTGAAGGGAGAACAAAGTCCAGAGGTGCTATCTCTTCTTTTAGGCTTCCTACTGCAGAAAAGGCAACAATCTCTTCAACGCCAATCATTTTTAATGCTGCAATATTTGCTCGATAATTAAGCTGATGAGGAGGGTATTTGTGACCTCTACCATGTCGTGGCAGAAATGCTGTTACTGTTCCTTCTATGTCAACAATGTCAATCCTATCTGAAGGCTTCCCCCATGGAGTATCTATATCCACCTGTTCTATGAGTTTTGCCCCTTCGATTTCGTAGAGACCAGAGCCTCCGATAAAGGCTATCCTTGCTTTTTTCACGTATTCCTCCATTTAAGAAATTAGTGTTATTGGCAAAGATAAATTAGCAGAAAATAAAAGGAAAGCACTTTTTTATGTGCCTTCCCTGCTTAAAGTCAAATCTTTATTGGCTTTTACTCATAGACCTTTTCTTCTGTTTCAAAGGCAGCCTTTGCATCAAGTTCAACCTCCCGCGTTTTTTGCTCCTTCATATTTTTTTCATGCTCCTTATACCATTCTGTTTGTATAATGTGCTGCATTATCTCATTTGTGCCAACCCATATCATAGAAAGCCTTATGTCTCTGACAATGCGTTCGATCGGGAATACATTTGTGTATCCTATACCTCCCATCACCTGCATACAGTTATTGGCCACCTGCCATGCTCCCTCTGTGATGAATTTTTTTGCCTGCGAAACCATTCGTCTTATTTTTCCTGCGGAGGCCTTTCCGCTATCTATGGCAAGAGCTGTTGACCAAGCAACAGATCTCATAGCATCCATCATCATTGCTGAGTCTGCAACCTTAAATCCCACAGCCTGAAAATTCATTATAGGCTGACCAAAGGCTTTACGCCTTGAGGTATAGGATGTTGCTATCTCCAGAGCAGGCCTTACAGATCCTATGGTCATTGCTGCAGTGCCAAGTCTTTCAGGAATCATATTGGTCATAAAGACCTCAAAGCCATTGTTTATTCCATTAAGGGCATATCTTTCTGGAACCCTAACCTCATCCAGAATAAGCCTCCCGGCTCCGCCACCACGAACTCCCATAAGTCCGTAGATATACCTTGTTTCCACACCCTTTGTCCTTGGAACCATAAAGCAACTCATTCTCCTGTGAGGGGGGGCGCCGGGATCTGTTACAGCATAGACCATAAACCAGTCAGCACCTTCTGCTCCAACAATGAATCTTTTTTGCCCAGTAATAATCCAATCCTCTCCATCTCTCCTTGCCTTTGTAGTTGCACCAAAAAAGTCAGAACCCCCCCTTGGTTCAGTTAAGCACTCTGCAGCAAAGGTTTCACCTTTGAGTAAAGGGACGACAATTGCTTGCTTTAATTCCTCAGTACCATATTTAACAATGGCCTCGCATACAATATCAGCTCCAACTCCCCAAAGACAGGCCAGAGAGTAGCTTGCAACGCCAATTTCCTCTGCAACAATAACATCCTCACACCACCCAAGGCCTCTCCCTCCATATTCAGCAGGTATTCTTATCCCAAGAAGATTTCTCCTTCCACACTCTTTGAGATATTCGCGAGGGAATTGTATTTTTTCTTCATCCATCTCAAGTATCATTTCCCTTGGCACCCATTTTGTAAATTCCCTTGCCTCGTCTCTTAATTTTATTTGTTCATCAGTCATTGCAAAATCAAACATGGCAGCCTCTCTTATAAAATTAAAGTTAAATTTAACTTTAATAAAAACAAATCCTCTGTCAATCCATAAATTATATAGTGGTTATAAAATTTTTGATTTTATTTTTTACAAAAACTAATAAAATAAAAAAACTATTTGACATTATGCATGTTTTTATATTATATTTTTAAATAAATTCTAAGCAAATCTCTGTTAACTCAAAAAACATAAAGAATACTAAATCGGACTCAGTAACGTTAAACCTACTCTTTACAAATGAAATTATTTTTGGGGGGACTTATGGGTCTTAACAAGCTTGTTGATGCAAGAGATCAGCGGTATGTTCTTTTTGAAATGCTTAATATCGATAAACTTTCAGATGAAAAGCATTTTTCTGAGTTTGACAGGGAAACCTACGAAGCCACACTTGAACTGGCAGAGCAGATTGCAGTTTCTCAGATATATCCGTTCAACATGGAAGCTGATAAAACAGGTGTTAAATATGATCCTGTTACAAAAAACGTAAAGGTGCCTGAGCCTTATAAACCTGCAATAGCATCTTTTAATGAGGCTGGTTTTCCTGGATTAGCCTTTTCACCAGAGATTGGCGGAATGGGTATGCCATTTATCATGAATATTGCCTGCAATGAGATTTTCAATGCTGCTTCAATTGCATGGAATATGTTTACAATTTTAAGTGGTGGCGCTTTGGGGCTTATAAAGAATTTTTATTTTGGCCCTGGCAGAGATGTAATAATCGAAAAGATGATTGCTGGAGAGTGGGGCGGCACAATGTGCCTTACAGAACCAGATGCTGGAAGTGATGTTGGAGCCTTAAAAACAAAGGCAATAAGACAGCCCGATGGGACCTTTAGAATTGTTGGTCAGAAGATATTTATATCTGCAGGGGAGAATGATATTTACAAGAATATAATTCATCCTGTTCTTGCTCGTATAGAAGGGGATCCTCCAGGAACAAGGGGAATTTCCATATTCATGGTGCCAAAGTATCATATAAATCCTGATGGTTCACTTGGCAAGAAAAACGATGTTGTATGCACAGGGGTTGAGCATAAAATGGGAATTCATGGGTCTCCTACATGTTCCTTAAGCTTCGGGGATAATGGTGAGTGTGTGGGATATCTCATGGGCAATGAGCGAGAAGGTATGAAGATTATGTTTCAGATGATGAATGAGGCAAGATTGCAGTGCGCCAATCAGGCACTTGCTGTCTCAAGCTCTGCTTATCTCCATGCTATAACCTATGCAAAGAACCGCAAGCAGATGCCTCACGTTATGAGACTTCAGGATCCAGGCGCTCCTTCGGTGGCTATCATTGAGCACCCTGATGTTAAGAGGATGTTGCTATGGATGAAAACTCAGGTTGAGGCCATGAGAATGGTTACTTATCTAACTGCTTATAATATTGACATTGCTCATTCAAGAGAAGGTGAAGAGGCAAGGGATGCTCAGGCTCTGGTTGATTTCCTTATTCCTATATGTAAGGCTGGAAATTCAGATCTGGCATGGCTTGTTACAGCAGAGGCTATGCAGGTATATGGTGGATATGGATATTGTTCGGACTATCCTGTTGAGCAGCTTGCAAGGGATTCCAAGATTTTATCTCTTTATGAGGGGACAAATGGAATCCAGTCAATAGATCTCATGACAAGAAAGCTACTGATGAATAGAGAGCAATACAGTTATAATGTTTTTAAAAGGAGAATCCAAAAGGCAATAGAAGAGGCAAAGGGAGTTGTTGATTACAAGTATATCTCTCCTCTTGTCCGCGGAATAGATAAGATGGATGAGATTATTGACTTTTTAATGAAACATCTTGCCTCAGGAAGATTGATGCAGATATTTATAAATGCAACACCTCTTAGAGAAGCTATGACAATGCTTGCTCATGCATGGCTGCATTTATGGAGCTTAACTGTTGCTACAAAAAAGATGAGGGAGCTTGTTGGCACACTTAAGGGAGAAGAGAGAGATAAATTTTTGCATGAAAACCTTGAGGCAGCTTTTTATTCTGGGAAGGTTCTGGCCTCTCAATATTATATTGGGGCTTATTTCCATAATTATTTTGGTAAGGCAGAATCAATTCTTGCTGAAGAAACAGCTGTAATAAAATCAACAGATGCCATATATACAGGTGCACCTGAAGAATAAGGCCTTAGAGAAAATCATGTTTGAAATAAAAGAAAAGGCTCCGGTAACGGGGCTTTTTCTTTAAAATATTTTTTAATTTCTTCCTTGAGCTTCTCCAGAGCCTGGGATCTATTTTGCAATATCTCACACCGTAAAGCAATCAGTTCAAGGAGTCGCATAGAGTTCAGTTCATCTGGTGAAATTAAAAATCCATCCTTGTTCCTTTGAGCCAATGAGATCAATTCCTTTAGTTCAGAAAAATCAGCTGCGAGATTTAATATTTCATAAAACTCATTTTCATTGAGAAATATAGTTTTCTTTTGAATTGCTTTTTGGGAAAGACTTTGTTTTATATTGCTAATCAACAGAGGAGATTTGCACCAGTTTTTTATTGTTCCTGTTTCATGACAGAGGGTGCACTCCCATCTTATTTCATTGGGGACATCTATGATTGTGATTGAGAGTTGGCCCTGACAGCTATTATTTTGTGAAATGTCACAGCATTTTATATCACCAGTGGTTTTTTTACCCCTTTGGTAGGAAATTGCCTGCAATATGATATTTTCACATTTATGTAATAAGAGAGATTCCTCTGAAGAGATATTTTCTCTTTTTTTGTTATTTTTTAAAAAGTCTTCTATGTCCATAACTATCCCCATGAATGTTATGGGGATAGTTTGAGTGGAAATTTGTCATCAAATTTTTTACAAAAAAATCAAAATTTTGCTACAGCCATTTTCTCTTTTTTGCCTCAAATGTAAGCTCATCTCTAAAATCAGGATGGGCAATGCTTATAAGAGCCTTTGCTCTTTGCATTATGCTTTTGTATCTTAGATTTGCCACTCCGTATTCAGTAACAACATATTCAACATCGTTTCTTGAGGTTGTTACAACTGTATTTTCAGGGAAGGTTGGCATAATCTTGCTTTGCAGATTGCCATTTTTATCTGTAAAGGTTGAATTTATTGCCAGAATATTCTTGCCATTTTTTGCGAATTTGGCTCCCCATATAAACTGTACCTGACCTCCTGTACCGCTATACTGCTTGGCGCCTATGGACTCTGAGGCAACCTGGCCTGTAAGGTCAATCATAAGTGCATTGTTTATTGCAACAATATCATCGTTTTTTGCAATATTTAATGGGTTATTTATCCAACCGATGAGCTTGAATTCAAAGTCTTCGTTGTTTTCCACATAATCATAAAAATCCCTTGTGCCTACACAAAAGCCTGCAACGACCTTTCTTCCTTTCATAAAAGATCGTTTTGATCCATCAACAGCTCCACACTCAATTAGCTCTTTCATCGCAGGAGTTGCAACCTCTGAATAAATGGAAAGATTTTTCTTAACATGGAGGTTGTATCCTATGGCATTGGGGAGTCCTCCAAAGCCCAGCTGCACTGTTGCCCCATCTGGTATCATCTCTGCAATGTAATCTGCCATTTTCTGCTCTGCCTCTGTAATGGGAATATTTGGAACTTCAAAAATGGGTTCGTGGTGCTCAATAATTTTATCAACCTCTGAGACGTGTATTTTAAACTCAGGAGCAACAAGTCTTGGCATGTATCTGTTTACCTCGACTATTACATAATCAGCATTTCGAATAGTCTCAAGGTCCAGAAAGGAGGCAAAGTTAGACCTGCACATAAAACCATTTTCATCCGGGGGAGTTACTCTTGCAACTGCTATATTTAACTTTGAGGCATGGCAATAATTTGCTGTTTCTCCAAGATGGATCGGCACATACTGGCATACTCCCCAATCCATACATATCCTTTCCATTGGACCAACAAATACTGTTTCAAGATAAAAGCTTTCGTGATTTTCTGGTTTCATGTAGTCAAAGAGAGCCATGGCATATCCCATGCTTATACCTACATTTTTTATCTGTCCTGCTCGTCTGCTTAATGCCCTTGAAAATTCATAGGGAACACTTGTGCCGCCGCTCATGGCAATTCTATCACCGGATTTAATTAAAGCTGCTGCATCCCCAGCGCTGCATAGCTTATCTTCATATTCTTCTTGCCATGAGGTATAATTCTTATGAGTCCTCAATTTTTGGACAACATTTCCATGAATTGCATACATAAAAATCCTCCTTAAATTTTTCCAATTTCTTAATTACATTATAGGAGGAAATGATTTTTAGAAAATTCTGATAATCAGAAAATTTTTGTGGGGATTGATGTATAATTTTTTAGCAAAAACTACCAAAATGCAGTGAATACTTCATTATATTTCTATATGGTGCAAAATTATAAAATACTGTGGTTTATTTCTGTATCCACTGCATTGCATATCTATTAAGCTCAGCGTTATTTTGCAGGTTCAACTTTTCCTTTATTCTTTCTCTGTATGTGGAGATTGTATTTGTGCTTACAGATAAAACCTCAGCAATACTTCTATTTGTCATGCCTTTCCCAATGAGGTTAAATACCTCAAATTCTCTTTCGCTGAGTTTTTCCACAGGAGATGAGCTAAAATTTTGTCCCCCTGCAATAGATCTCTCAAGAAAGTGATCTATCATGGTATCGCATATATAAATCTTCCCCTGAAGAACTCTTCTTATGGCTTCAATTACTTTGCTTGTGGCCTCTCTCTTTGTTATATAGCCCCGAGCTCCAGCCTTGAGCACTCTATCTGCAAAGATAAGCTCTTCGTGCATAGAAAGAATTAAGACTGGAAGGGATGGGTAGGTCTTTTTTATTTCTTTGGTAAGCTCTATTCCACAGCTATCTTTAAGTGTGATATCTACTATTACAAGATCTGGCTGATTCTCTTTTAAGAATTTCAGGCATTCACCTGCATTTTCACATCCCCCAATGACAAACATGTCCTCTTCCTTGTTTATAAGCTGACTTATGCCATCACGGAAGATCGGGTGATCCTCCACTATGAATATTTTTTGTTTTTTACTGCTTTTTAGAATAACTTCCCCCATAGTAGATCCTCCCTTCATCTTTTAAGATTTCTATAGGTATTTTAACAGAGATAATGGTTCCTGATGGTCTTTTATTCATTATCTGCAAGTTCCCATCAATTATCTCTGCCCTGTATTTCATAATCTTAAGACCCATACCTATTCCTTTTTCATCGTCAGAGAAGCTATTTTTTTGCATACCCTTGCCATCATCTTCTATTGATAGCACAAGAAAATCCCCCTCTTTTTTTAGTTTAACGCATATAGAGGTTCCCCCTGAGTATTTTGCTGCATTGAATACAGCCTCCTGAGCAATGTAGTATAGGTTGCTGGATAGATTTGGATCTTCAATAACAATGGATTCGTCGTATATAAATTTTCCCTCTATGCCGTAGAGTTTTCGTATGAGCTTTAATAAATTTATTATAGGAGTTTGTATCCCTGTGGAGTCAAGATCTATTGGGCAAAGACCCCTTGCTAACCTGTGAGTTTTGGTTATTGCCTTAGTTATAAGTGCAGCGATTTTTTCTGCTTCCTCCGCCTCTGGCAGTTGCCGTTTTTTAAGGCTTGTGCATAAAACCTGAGTAAGTGCCTCAATACCTATGAGGTGAGGATTCAGGTCATCATGAAGATCCCTGCTAACCTGCTGCCTGATTCTTTCTGATATTAGCATAATTTCTTTTTCCAGTCTCTTTCTTTCTGTTATGTTCCTTGCTATAACAAGCATCCCCGGGCGCTCTGTATCGAGCTTTACAGGGCTTGATATTGTCTCCAACTGTATTAAATCACCTGAGCTATTGAAAACCTCAACTCTGTTTTTATAGCTTTTATTTTCTTTTGTGGCTTCTTCAATTGCCTGCCATGGAGGACGTACCTCGCTTGTTCTGTAAAGTATATCTGTAATGTTTATATGCTTTGTCTTTACCTGCTCTCTTGAGATTCCAAAGGTTTCACAGCCAGAGGTATTCATATAGTGGATAAAGCCTTGTTCATCATATATAATAATTATGTCTTTGGCATTTTCTGCAACAAGCCTGTATCTTTCTTCACTGGATTTAAGCGCATCCTGGGCCTGTTTAATCTCTGTTATATCTGTGAAAAAGAGAAGAACAGCTGGTTTGTCTGCCCATATTGTAAGCACTGAATTAACCTGAAACCATTTTTCTCTGTATTCAGTATCTATAATCTTTACAGGGAATATTGTAAATTTTTCGTTTCCATCAAGCCTGTATTTGTATTCGTTCCTTACTGTTTCTTTAAAGTCTGGATGAACGAGCTTGTAAAATTTTTTGTTAAGTATCTGCTCTTCACTGTATCCTGTTATTTCACATAGCTTTGGATTGACATAGCGGACAAGCTCATCCTGGATTATAGCTATAGCCTCTTTGCTGTTTTCTACCAAAAGGCGGTAATTATGGTGAGTTACAACAAGCATCTCTTCGGCCTTTTGAATGTCTGTTAGATCAATGATTGATGCCACGCTTTTTTTTGTTCCAGGTATCATTGATATGGTCATAAAGGCATTGTGGTATTGCCCATATTTATCTATAAGTTTGAATTCAAAGTTTGTTGGAAGATTTTCATCGATTCGTCTCAGCTTGTGATTTTTTTCAAGAAGATATCTGTCATCAGGTGCAACAAACTCAGTCCACTTCTTTTTCCCTTCAATCTCGTCTCTGGTATAGCCAGAGATCTTTTCGCACTCCCCATTTATAAGGGAGATTGTTTTGTCCTCTTCTATGAAGAGCATGGCTGTTCCAGTGGATTCAAAAATTTGTTTGTAGTTTATTTCGGATT
Organism: Spirochaetes bacterium ADurb.Bin218; assembly: GCA_002069965.1. Classification (GTDB taxonomy): domain Bacteria; phylum Spirochaetota; class UBA4802; order UBA4802; family UBA5550; genus UBA5550. The sequence continues at coordinate 10,649 of MWCI01000017.1, forward strand.
TTTTTAAATGCTCTTCTGCCTTTTTGCGTTTTCTTATATCTTTTATAAAGGCCTGAATGCCGTCTTTACCATTAAAGTTAAAGTAAGTGGAGGATATTTCTATATCTATAATTTCTCCATCAAGGGCTATTATTCGGTCTTCATTTGAAATGTAGTTCTTTCTGTTTTGTATTACAAGGGATATAACCTTTCGTAAGGCCTCATGGCTTTGCTCCGGGACAAAGGTGAAAACATCTTTCCCTATAACATCCTGAGGATTTTTGGCTTTTAGAAGTTGCAGAGCTGTTATATTTGCAAAAATAATTTTAGCATCCACATAAACAAAAATTGCCTCAGGGGAAGAGTTCACAATATCCTTGAAATGTTTTGTCTTAAGCTTTAACTCATCAAGTTTTAATGAGTTTATTTTATTCATGATTTTTTAACCTCTATTTAACTCATGGCTAAAAATAACCATAAAGTTATTATATCAAAGGGATAAACTTTAGTCAAGCTAAAGTTTTTTTAAGTTTTTTTTATTGCTATTGAGATGACACAATGGACGTTAAAAGATTTTTGTAAAAAAAGACACTATAAACTTTTGCGGCCTGTAGAGTAAGGAGTGGTGTAATGTTTTACATATACTTAAAAAACAGATTCAAAACATTGAAACATGTTTTGAATCTGAAATATTTTAACACGGAGGGATCTTCATTGAATTAGTCTATATGCCTCTTTCGCTTTGCATGACATTCCAGTACAGCCGCAACAGTTGCAATTGCAAAGGCAGGTGGAATTTTCATATATATATTTTATTACTCTTCCTTTTCTGATTAACTCCTCAAGTATGGCCTCAACTGTTTGCCTGTCGATTTTAAGTTCTACAGCTATTTGTGAGGCCGATGCTTCTTTATTTGTTTTGAGGTATTTTATAATTTGCGAAAGCATTATTTTACCTCCTTAAGATTTGCAAAATTATGCTTTCCGAGAAAATATAAGATTGCAATTAGTAATATTATAATGCATAAAGCTGTGATTATCCATAATAAGTTGTAGCCCTCTGCAAGTTGATAAAAAAGTGTTGCAACTATCCATGCAAAAATTGTTAAGTAGGCTGACTGCAGAAGTGCAAGGCGAAGCCCTGCCTCTTTTACTATAGCTCCAAAGGCTGCAACACAGGGGAAATAGAGCAGTATAAATAGCATAAAGGCAAAGGCCTGGGCTGGCGTAAAAAAATTTCTAAGCCTCTCAAAGGTTGTTGTGTCAATTTCTATTTCCTCTGCAATTTTTTCACTATTCCCCGATTCTTTTAATACATCTGTGCCAAGAGGGTCTGAAATTCCTGAGATAGAGTCTCTAAGATTTTGAGGTATTGTCAGTAATGCCTCAGTTAAGCTTGCCATGAGATTGAATTCTTTCTCTTCAATTTGAAGAGCCTCTGAGCCTTCATTTGTTTTTTGACTATAGAGAGAGTTGAGAGTGCCTACAATGGCTTCTTTTGCAAAGAGTCCTGTAAAGATAGAGACGCTTGCTTGCCAGTTTTCTTTCTGAATTCCCATAGGGGCAAATGCTGGTGTTATTATATGAGAAACTGCTGCAAGTATTGACCTATCACTATTTTCATTGCCAAAGGATCCATCTGTTCCTGCTGAGTTGAGCAATGATAGAATAAATACAGCTGAGACAATTACTTTACTTGCTCTGAGTAAAAACAGTTTGAGTCTATTCCACGTGTGAATAAAAATTGCTCCAGGTCTGGGAATATTATATAAAGGCAATTCCATCACAAAGTGAGATGCCTCTCCTTTGAATAAAGTTGCTTTAAGTATATATCCTGTTACAATCGCTGCAGCAATCCCGGAAAGATAGATGGCAAATACAATAATCCCAGAATTAGCAGGAAATATAGCAGCAGCGAATAGAACGTATACAGGTAGCTTTGCTCCGCATGACATGAATGGAGTCATAAAAATTGTAAGCAATTTATCTTTTTTTGACTCAAGAGTTCGTGATCCCATTATGGCAGGAACAGAACAGCCAAAACCCACTATCATTGGAACAAAGGCTTTTCCAGGAAGCCCGATGGTGCGCATAAATCGGTCCATTACAAAGGCAGCTCGTGCCATATAGCCAGAGTCTTCCAGTATGGAAAGCATAAGAAACATAATAAATATAACAGGTATAAATGTAGCTACTGTCTGTATGCCAGCCCCAATACCATCCCCTATGACAACAGAAATCCATTGAGGAATTTCAAAGGAGCTTAATAAATATTTTGGAAAATCTACAAAAAAGGCACCAGCTGCAATATCAAAAAAGTCAATAAATGCCCCACCGATTTTAATTGTTACCCAGAATATTATATACATTATAAAGAGAAAAATTGGCATTCCAAAAATTCGATTTAAAACAACAGCATCAAGTAAGTCTGTGGTTTTTGAACGGCTACCTTTAGTCTGTATTACATCACGGACCATCCCATGTATAAAGGCATATCGCGCATCTGCAATTTCGATATCAGGTGATTCCTCAAGTTTTGATATAATGTCACCAACTTCTTTTAAAAGTTCTTTCTTTGATTTTACGATGCCTATATCTGATCTTTCTAATAAGTCCAGGTCCCCTTCTATTATTTTTAAATAAACCCATCTGCTTGCCCATTGTAATTTAGGGGAAAGCTTTTCCTCTGCCCATTTTTTTATTAAGAGCTCAATGGGCTGTGGGTAGTTCACATGTATCGATGGGCAAATTGGTAGATTGGTTAGTGCAAAAATTTCATCAGCAACTACTTTCACGTCTTGGGATTTAAGAGCACTTATCATAATAACAGGGCAGCTTAAATGCTTTGATAAGTGTTCTACGTCAATTTTTATTCCATTTTTTTCTGCAATATCAGCACGATTTATCACTACCAGCAGTGGCAGCCCCATTTCTGCCAGTTGAATTGTGAGGTATAGGTTTCTCTCTAAGTTTACAGCATCTACTATATTAACAATTAAGTCTGCCTGGCTACCTAAGATATAGTCACGGGCTATTTTTTCATCTTCAGAATAAGCAGAAAGGGAATATATGCCAGGCAAATCTATCATAACAATTTCATCTTCCCCTTTTTTAATTATGCCTTCTTTTTTTTCCACAGTAACACCAGGCCAGTTTCCAATTTTCTGTCGTGCACCTGTGAGACCATTAAAAAGAGTTGTTTTCCCACAGTTTGGATTTCCCACAATTGCCACAATAGGTTTTTTCATTTGGATTCCTCCATGTTAATTTTTTCGATCTCAATAATTTCAGCTTCCTTTTTTCTAAGCGATAGTTTGTATCCCATGATTTCTATTTCTATTGGATCTCCCAGAGGCGCTTTTTTTGTTAGAGTAAATTCTGTTCCCTTCACTAACCCCATGGAAAGGAGCTTTTCTCTATAGGAACCACCTGTATCCATGAAGCCTTTTATTCTTGCTTTTTCACCTATGATCATTGAAGATATTGTGATATTTGAAGTCATCTTTAACCTCCATTGTTAGTTTTGATTAAAATTATTATTTTAGACTAATTTTTTTGCTAAAAAAATTTCCTCCTTGCTCCAACTCCTGCTCCAAAATAGGCTGCTATTTTTGTTATTTAAAATGTTAAAAATAGCTTCTCTCTTCGTGTGGTACACCTTAGAGAAAACTTTAACAATATCAGGATGAAATTGAGTTCCGCTACTTTTTATTATTTCATCAAGAGCGGAGTCTGGATGCATTGTCTCTTTATATGGTCTTAGTGTTGTCATGGCATCAAAGGAATCAGCAACAGAAATTATAGCTGCACCATAGGGTATATCAGATCCCGAGAGTCCATCAGGATAGCCGCTTCCATCAAATCGCTCATGGTGATGTTTTATTATTTTAGCCATACTTTCAAACCCCGGGAGATCCTCAAAAATAGATGCTCCGATAATAGGGTGTTCCTGCACCACCATATACTCAGCCTTTGATAACTTTGACGTTTTAAGCAGAATCCCATCTGGGATAGCGATTTTGCCTATATCATGCAAGTGAGCAGCAATATGGAGATAGTTGCATTCAAAATCATACATACCTAATTCACGGCATATTAATTCTGTAAGCTCAGAAACTCGCATTGAATGACCAGCGGTATATTGATCTTTTAATTCTATGGTCTTAACAAGACTTTCAATGAATTTATGAAAATCAAGATTTTTGAAACTTAACATAGATTTTTGTTAGCTCCTTAAAACTAAGTTAGCCTTAACTAACAAAAAGCGTATAAATTTCAACTCTTTTTTTATTTTTGTAGGGAATTTTTTGAGAAAATAGTCATGCCAGTTGTATGTTTTCATCTGGATAAATCCCCTTTAAGTTCAATATAGATTTTAAACCTTAATTTTAATAGGTTCTTTTATTTCCATGTCACGATAATGACCTTCTTTTTCACCTGTATAGGGATTTACAAAGGAAAGAGTTATTTTCTCATCACAAGACATAAAGTATTTCTCAAGAATTCCCCATGCTTCAACAATTGACTCTATTGCATGATTTGTTAGATGAATTACTGAGTCATAGCGAAATCCTCTCTGAAAAGCTGGATACTGCCAGCGGCCTTGATGTATATTAAGTGCGTCTTCATCAACTCTCTTCGGGGAGGGATAGCGTATAAAAAAATCAGAATAAATTATGCTCTGCCTTTTTTCAAACCAGTCAATAATTTTTATTACACGGTGATTTTCACTTCGTTTAAGCCTATAGCACAGAGGTATGTTTTTTAAGACCTTATCAAGAGGGGTTGTCTTTGTAAAAGTGCCATCCAGCTTTTCATTTGAAAATTTTTTAAAATATTTTTTGAAAAGTTCTGGATTTTCCCTCTGCAGTCCAGATAGAAGAAGATTTCTTGCACTAATCCACGAGAGAGCCTCTTTTTTATTGTAAGGAGATGGGATCATAGAAGAGACCTCTAAGTCCTCTCTGGTAAAGCTTTTATCTCTATAAAGGTAGTAGTTATCAATATTATATTGAAATCTCAGATTTGATTTTCTGTAAAATTTTTTGTTGGTGTCATCCTCATCGGGAAATCCAGAACTATAAAATACATAGGGATGGAGAAAGGAATCTGCAATTATATGAGAGATATAGCCAAAGAGATAGCTTCTCTGGGCAGAGATCCATTCTGTCTGAAAATCACCCTTTTCCTTTATAATATCAATCAAAGTAAAAATAAAGGATTCATAGGCAAAGTCATGTAAATAAAAGGATATTTCATTTCCATAGAAGCTATCCCGTGAGATTAGATGCATATAGTCAAAGATGTTTGGGCCTATTGCTCCGAGAAGGCCTGTTTTGATGTTTTCTGGACAAGAGAAGAGAATTTCGATGGATTTATAGATTATGGATTCATGGCTTTTCTTTTTAACTTTTTCCAGAGCCTTTCGGAAAATAAAGTTATGAGTATAAATTCCTGGCATAGATTTTCCCTGATTGTAAGATAAAGAGCATTTTGCAGCTTCCTGGTGCGTCAAAATCAATATTTTTACAAGGTCACTTTTTGCTTATTTATTAAAAATATTGATTGAATTTTTTTTGTCAATAAAAACAAAAATAGAAAGCTTGAGCTCAAGCATTAAACCACTGGTGTCAAATCTATAGCTGAGAGGGCAATATGCACAGTCACAAAGTTTTTCCGCTCCTTACAGGTTATTTTACAGTAGCCTTTAAAAATAGTGGGAAGTTTCCAAAGGTGGAAAATATACCTTCTTTTATTTTTTTGATAATCACAGAGGAGGGAGAACCCATTATTGTAGATAGCTCCTTTGACTTGAATCATATCCCTGCACCTGATTCAAAGGGGGTTAGAAGTAAAGAGCAGGAAATCGTTGAGTTGCTCAAAGGCTTTAATATTGCTCCTTCTGATATAGGTAAGGTTATTCAAACTCATCTACATTGGGATCATGCTGCAAATCTTTCACTTTTTTCTAAAGCCAGAATATATGTTCAACTTGATGAAATAAAGGGATTGTTGAATCTCCGTAAATACGAGGAAACCTCCTTTTGTCCAGACCACTGGTTTTTTATGAAAGATAATTTTGTTTTAGTAGATGGCGATTATGAGTTACTTCCTGGTATTGAGCTTTTGAAGACTGGTGGCCATACAGCAGGGCATCAGGCAGTCAAAATCAGTTGTGCCTCAGGTGATGTTGTATTGCTGGGGGATTCTCCTTTTACATATGAATGGCTCTGGACTCTCATCCCTGAGGATTACTGGGAGTTATATAAAAAAATAGCTGATGAAAGTTTTTTTTGGATACCAAAATACTCAGACAAAATTAAAGATTGGATTTTTATGGCAGATATAATCCAGGGGAGTGAAAAAAATCATACAGTAGAGACTCTTGCAAAAATGTCATCAAGATGTATTTTTTCTCATGCCACAGATCTCGAACCTTTGAAGGCTATTTCTTAGGGCTCCTCTGTAAGATAAAGCACAAGAACAGGTCTTGATGAGTGTCGGACAACTCTTTCACATGTATTTTGATGGATAATATGACTCAAGCCTGTCCTTATATGGTGGCCCATTATTATTAGATCTATATTTAGCTCCTCAGCCTTTGTAAGAATTGTTGTGGCAGGCTCTCCTACTTCTACAAGAGGTTCAATATCATTATAGCTTTCCTTCATCCTTGCAATGTATTTTTTTAAAACATCCATGGTCTCTATAATAGCACTGTCCCTGAAGTTTTCCCATAGCCTATAGGCATCATAATAAAAGGTCAATTTTGGCATGTCTGCAATGACGTGAAGGACATATATTGAGGCATTATATTTTTTTGCAACGGAAACAGCTTTATCAAGAAGTTCTTCAGGCTTTTCATTAAAACCAACAGGGACAAGGATCTTCATTTTATGTTTCATAGCAGTATCCTCCTCATCTTTTGCTATAAATAATATAGCAAATAATAGATTTAAGTCAAATGGAAAGACTTTTTAAATAAAAAATTGTCATCTTTAAGAGTAATTTCTTTACAAAATTTTCCGATTATTGTATAATAACACAGAGCAATTATGAATGACTATAGAGAGCTAAACATAAAACTTGAGTATCTGGAACAGGAGAATAAACTTTTAAAAGAAATTCTCAATGGCTTGCTCCAGAGTGATAGTGATATGCTTTATGCTTATAAAAAATCATTGTCCTCCAGAAGTAAGAGTGAAATAAAAATCGAAAATCCACTTAACTTATTTGTAAAATCCCATGATTATATAAGTAAGCAGTCAGATCCATATCATTCCTTAATTTTTAATTTTTTGCAAAGAGCTGGCTCTGCTCATGAAGAGAAGGATGTTATTTATGCTACTTTAGAGATTTTGCTTTTAAGTTTTGATTTTAGATTAGCTTATTTTGCAGAGATAAGTGATGCTGCTATTTTGTTCTCCTCCTGTATAAGAGAAAATTCAGGGCTTTCTTTTTCTTATAGAGTTTTTTCTTTTGCTAAAAAGGATTTTGGAGTTGATTTTGATATTCTATTTGAAAGAGGTTTCTTTTTTGCTAAAAGGTCAGAGACTTCTCTACTTTTTTCAAAGATAGAGGAAATAAGCGGCCCAACTGAAAATTTGCTTTTGATTCCTATAATCATTAAGAGTAAAATCTCTGGTATACTCATAGTTGATATAACAGGAATGGAAGAAGGGATAACTGCAGAGGTCCTTGTCTTTTTACAGACAGTTTCAAATATTGTTACTTTATCTCTAAGGCGAATAACCTATGAGTCAGGTCTCAGGGAAAAAAAGGAGCTATATGAACTCTTTGTAGAAAATACTTTCTTTTTTGTTTTTCAAACACTACCAGATGGAACAATTACCTTTGCCAATAAAAAGTTTATAGATTTTTGCAATGGAGATTCCTCATCTTTTTTAGGTCAAAACATAAAAGATATATTTCATGGTGAAACTGCAAATAGAATATTCAGTGAGATTATCGGTAAAAGGCATAAGGTTGAGTCTGAGATTGAGGTTGAATGCCTTTCAGAGAAAAGAGTCATAAAGGTTATAACAAATCCTGTTTTTAATGAGGCAGGCTACTTGATTTTGTTGAATTTCCTGGGTGAGGATATTACCGAAAAGAGGTACTTAGAGGAGGATCTTCTAAAGACAAAGGAAAGGCTGGAACTGGTTTTTGCTGCTACAAATGATGCTTACTGGGATGCAAATTTGTTTACTGGCGAGTTTTTTTATTCCAGCAATTTCTACAGGATGCTTGATTATGAATCCTCAGATATGCCTTCTATATTCAGGGAGTTTTTGAAATTGGTTCATCCCGATGATCTCTCTATGATAAAAAATATAGTGCGCAAGGCCATTAAAGGAGAGGTCTCAAGAACTACATTTCGCTTTAGGGCCAGGTCTTTTTTTGGTGATTACAAGTGGCTTCTCACAAGAGCCATGGTCATTAAGTCCGATGAAAAGGGCAGAGCCTTAAGAGTTGTAGGCAGTAATGTTGACATAACTCAGATTGTAAGGTTTGAAGAAAGGCTAAAAGAGAATGAAACAAGGCTTAAAGGGATTCTTGACAATATGCCTATTATGCTTCTTGCCATTGATGAAAAGGGAGATATTATTCATTGGAATAGAGAGTGTGAGATAGTTACAGGTTATTCTGCAGAGGAGATTATCTATAACAAAAATGCCTGGAATATGCTTTTCCCTGAGAAGATGGAAGGAAAGCTTTCTTATAAGGTTTTGCTTGAATATGGATCAAGTTATAGAAATGTTGAGCTTGTTCTTACAGGAAAGGATGGTGGCAAAAAATATGTCTTATGGTCCAATCTTTCTGCAATGTATCCTGTTTCTGAATGGTTTTCATGGTCTGTAGGTTTTGATGTAACTGAACTTAAAAAAACGGAACTTGAGCTTCTTAAGGCAAAGGAGAAGGCAGAAAGAAGCGATAAGCTCAAAAGCGCCTTTCTGGCCAATATGTCCCATGAGGCAAGAACACCTCTTAATAGCATTCTTGGATTTGCAGATCTCTTATGTGAAAACGATACAGATTGGAATGATAAAAAGTTTTATGCAAAGATTATAAGGGAATCCTCAAAGCAGCTTGTAAGACTCATTTCGGATATAATTGATATTTCAAAAATTGATGCCAATGTTATGGTTATTAATAAAAAGCCAGTTCATATCAATCAACTCATGGAACATATATTTGAGATATTTAGGAAAGAAACAGAAAATAAAAATATTGAACTTAGGATGGAATTGGGGCTTAAACCTCCTGCTGATTACATTGTAACAGATGAAATAAGAGTTCGTCAGATTTTGACTAATTTGCTTGGTAATGCAGTTAAATTTACAGATGAAGGATATGTTTATTTTGGATACAATTTATCTGAAGACAAAAAGTTTCTTGAGTTTTATGTTGAGGATACAGGGCCTGGTATAGCAAAAAATAAGCAGAAGATTATCTTTGGAAGATTTCGGCAGGCAGATTCTTCTATAAGCAAAAGGTATGGCGGGACGGCGGGACAGGCCTTGGTTTGAGCATTTCAAAGGAACTCTGTCGTTTACTTGGAGGCAAGATTTGGCTTAGATCTGATTTAGGGAAAGGAGCAACTTTTTATTTTAAAATTCCCTATGAACTTTCAGATGCTCAGGTGGCAGATAATGATGCGAGCTATAATATTAAAACTTCCATAGATAAGATTGCAGGGAAGAAGATACTGATAATTGATGATAGCTCTTCTGTTCATATATTAATAGAAGGTCTCTTGAAAAAAGAGAATGTAAAGGTTTTAAAAGCTGCCACAGGTAAGGATGCTCTAGAGATTATGAGTCAGGAGAGTGATGTAGATATTGTTCTGATGGATATTCAACTCCCTGATATAGATGGTGTCCAGCTTTTACAAGAGGTGCGAGGTTTCTATGGAAATGTTCCAGTCATTGCTCAAACAGCAAATGTTTTTGATGAAGATAGAGATAGATTTTTAACTGCAGGATTTGATGGATTTCTTCCAAAACCCTTTGGTAAAAAAGAACTACTTGAGATGCTTTCGGCCTTTCTATAAAATCTTAAAAATTTTTTGTTTTTAAGCCGATTAAAAATAGAGGCCTTTATATGAAATTTAAAAAGATAATTTTAACCTTCCTGTGTCTTCTTCCATCTCTGCTTTTTGCAGAGGATTATCAGTATCAGTATTTTAGCGAAAAAGATGAGTATGTTCCTTTTTCTGATTATATACCAAAGGTCAGGTTGCATTATTATACAGTTCCCCATTATCTTGAGGATTATTATCTGTTATTTGGAATGAAGCTTTATTATGATGAGAGCTCTTTGCGAAAGAATATAGATATGCTTAAGATGGCATTGAATTCCAGATTCAGGCATCCTTCTCAGGCTCTGGTTGTTGTTGAGACAGAGGAGGAGTATCTCAAGTATCGTAAATTGATGTTTATGCACATAAATATTATGATTATGAGAAACTATCTCAAGATAGGGGCAAGATACGATAAAATAAAGGTGCGATTTTATGACGCAGCCTTTGCAAAGGAAATACTGGAGAGTCTTGATATTGCAATAAGCCTTTATAAAGAAGCAATCCCCTATTGGGAAGAGGCAAAAAAACATGCAGAGTCAGCCAGCAATATAAAGATAACTACAAAGCTTAGCAATATTGAAACTGAGAGATATAAAATAGTTCGCGGCGAGCTCGATTTTAAGAAGATAATAGAAAAGCACATAGCCTCTTCGGAAAGAAAGAAGAGAGAATTGGAAAAATATCTTGCTTCTGCTAAATAATAGATTTAATTAATTTTATCGCTGCCATACCATTCTGACGGGAGAAAACTATGAGCATAATGAATGTAATAAGAGCAAGAAGATCTGTTAGAAAGTATAAATCTGAAACCGTGGATGATGCAGTAATAAATGAGATCCTTGAGGCTGCAAGATGGGCTCCTTCTGGACTGAATAATCAGCCATGGAGATTTGTTGTAATTAAAGACAAAAAATTTAAAGAGGATCTTTCCAGATTAACTCATTATTCCTCGATTATAGCCTCTGCTGATTTTTGCATAGCGGTATTTTATAATCATGACTCTGGATATCATAGAGACAAGGATCTTATGAGTATAGGTGCTGCAATAGAAAATATGCTTTTATATAGCCACGATGAAGGTATTGGTTCTGTATGGCTTGGGGAGATCCTGAAAAACAAAGACAAAGTCAATGAGTTGTTATCTATTGATAATCGCAATGAATTTGTTGCACTTATTGCCTTTGGATATCCAGATGAAAATCCACAGGGTGAAAGAAAAAAGATGAGTGAACTTATTTTAAAGGTGTTTTAGATGATAAAAAAGATTTTTATAATTATCTCTCTTGCATTTTGTTACGCCTATGGATTTTGTGAAAACTCCCTGGATATGAAGGCCTCATTGGAAAAAAAAGATAATGGCTATTATCTCTCCTGGGCTGTTTTGATGGATGGATTTGATGCATCTCTTTTTGCAGAGGAAAAGATTTATCTTATAAATGATGAATTGATTATAGAGGGAGTAGTTGATGACAATAAAATAAACGAAAGAGATTTTTTGTTTTCCCAGAAAAATATAGATCTCAATGGAGATGGTGACTTTAATGATTCTTTTTTGGTTAAGTTAACTGGTGATAAGATTTCTATCAACGGCAGGGATGTACCTACTTTGAGGAGACGCTCTGGTAGAAAGGAATTGCTCATAAATATGAATAACTCTCTAATAGATAAGCTCATTTTTTTAAAAGGAGGAATTCCTCTGTTTATAGAGAGAACCAATAGCGATAACAACAATCTGGTTGTGCGATTGGCCTCTGAAGGTGTTGTTAAGCAATATAATAATAGCCTTGTTACTGTTGAGATAATCAGCAGAGAAGAAAAGATACCTACTATTGAAGGACTTAATTTCACAACTAATATGACAAATGAAAAGGTTTTTTCCGAAGACGGGCAGTGGCTTGTTCGCTATGTTGGGGCTTTTAATATTCCTGTAGAAAATAATATGGCCAAAATGGGTATTTTTTTGAAGGGGGGCTATAAGAATTTTATTTTAAGAGTTAGGTATTATTTTGCATTAAGCAATAGTGTTATTATATTTGGAGAGAAAATTCTTTATCCCTAAGCAGGCCTGTTGAGAGAAATGATTACTTTTTATATAATTCAACTTCTTCTGTTGTTCAGCACTTTAATTCTTTTAATTTTTTTTCACAGCAGAAAGGTTAGAGCTGTTTTCTATAATTCTATTCCTTCAATCCTTATAGTCTTTCATTACATTGCAGAGGATTTTTTGCATATTGATGATCCTGCAAATATTTTCTTTTTGGCCGGGCTTTTCTTTTACCCTTCCTTTTTTTCAATGCTTATTGCGGATTATTTTCCTGTAAATAGAAGGGATTTCCTGGGTGCTGTCATCATAGCACCTTTTATTGCTCTGTCTTTTTCAATTATATCTGGGGTATCCCCAGAGACTGTTATTATATATCATTTGATTATTTATGCTTTCCTCATTTTCAAGCTTAAAGATAAATTATTTTTTTATCTAAACATTTCTTTGCTTATTTTATCTATGCCTATGGTGGTAGCTCTATCTTATTTTTTATTTCGGGATATGCGCTTTCTGTCTTCTCTTTTGATTGTTTTAAATATAATAATAATTTTTATGTTTTTATATGAATATTCAAAAAAAATTAAAATCTTAAATGAGAGAATTACAGGCCTTAACCTTGCAAACAAGCGTATGGAGCAGAATATAAATAGGCTCAGGCAGAGCAATGAGCAGCTTATGAAAATAATATCACAAAAAGATACTGAACTTTTTCAACTGGCAAGACATGCAAGTCTTGCAGAGATAACAACAGGAATTGCTCACGAGCTTTCTCAGCCTCTTACTGGTATAAAGTGCATAGCGCAAAGTATTATCGATGATATAAATTATGACGAGATTGATATGCTTCAGACAGTTTCAGATCTCACAAAGATTTCCTCTCTTGTGGATAGATCTTCACTGATAATTGAACATATAAGATCTTTTTCAAGGAGGAGAGGCTTTGTTTTTAAACCTATTGACATAAACACTTGTGTAATAGGAGCTGTGGATTTAATAAAAAATCAGCTAAGAAATTCTGAAACCGAGATAGAGCTTCAACTTGAGGAAAAATTGCCTTCTATTAATGGAGACGGTCTTGCTCTGGAGCAGCTTGTAATTAATTTTATAATCAATGCACGGGATGCTATAGCAATAAAAAGAGAATCTATGCCCTCCTTACATGGTTTGATCTCTGTAAAGACCTTCGCTGATGGTGAAAATGTCGTTGTTGAAATATCAGATAATGGATGTGGTATTGCCCCAGATATAATGAAAAAGATATGGTCTCCTTTTTTTACAACAAAAAAGGGAGCCAAGGGAACAGGTATAGGGCTTTCTCTATGCCAGAGAATAATAAGGGAACACAAGGGAGAGGTCTCAGTGGAATCAACAGAGGAAGGAACTAAATTTACAATAAGGTTTAAAGGATAAATATGATTTAAGTCCAATTTTTTTCTACTTTACTTCAATTAATTATAGACTTTTAGAGGTCAGTTTTTAGATCCTTTGATTATTGAATCTTTAAGTGTGAAAATTTTAAAATTTGGGAAGTGTCTATGGATATACAAGAAAGAATTGAAAAGAATATCTCGCAGGTGATAAGGGAAGAATTAGGAGATAGCATTCATCCTGACAAGTTGAATTCAATTATAAAAAATATAACAGAAAAGCTAACATTTTGCCTTACGCCAGATGAGCTTGTGTTGCTGCGCATCAAAATGGATGAAAAAACTCAGAGAGAATTAGCTGTGCTTTCTGTAATTGGGCAGGATTCTGTTGGAATAGTAGCAGAGGTTACAAAGGTGCTTGCTGAAAGTAGAGCAAATATTGAAGGAATGAACCAGGCAATAGTTTCTGGATATTTTGCTTTGATCCTCACTATAGATATATCTGGAATGACTGTTTCTCTTGATGAGTTGCAGTCTATGATGGATAAAATTGCAGAGAAAAAGAATCTGCGCATCTTTATTCAGCATGAGAATATCTTTAAGAGCATGAACAGGATATAGGAAAGTCTATGAAATATGAAGTCTCTGAAATACTTGAAACAATAAAAATGAATGCTCTGGAAAACCTTGACGTAAGGACTGTGACACTGGGCATATCAACTCTTGATTGTAGCGATCCTGATATAATTAAGTGCGCTAAGAATATAAGGGAAAAGATTTTAAAGTATGGAGCAAATATTGTTCCTGCAGCAGAAAAGATTGCAAGGCGCTATGGAGTTAAAATTGTTAACAAAAGGGTTTCCTTGACTCCGCTATCTCTTGTTTTTTCCAGAAGCTATTCAGTGGATGAGTATGTTGAGGCAGCAAAGATAATTGATAAAACAGCTTCAGATATCGGCATTGATTTTATAGGGGGGTATTCAGCTCTTGTTCACAAAGGGATAACTCCCGGAGAGGAGAGATTTCTTGAATCTATTCCTTATGTACTTTCTGCAACAGAAAAGCTATGTTCCTCAGTAAATGTAGCAACCACAAAGGCTGGAATAAATATGGATGCAGTGCTTAAAATGGGTTTTATAGTTAAGCATACTGCAGAGTTGACAGCAGATCGCCAGGCAATAGGTTGCGCTAAGCTTGTGGTCTTTGCGAATATCCCGGAGGATAACCCTTTTATGGCAGGAGCCCTTCATGGGGAAGGTGAAGGGGATTGCGTTCTTAATGTTGGGGTCTCTGGACCAGGGGTGGTTTATAGAGCAGTAAAAGCTCTGCCAGTGGATGGTGATTTTGATATTTTGTGTGAAACCATAAAAAAGACTGCCTTTAAGATTACGCGCATGGGGGAGTTAGTTGGCAGAGAGGTTGCCAGGGAGTTGAATGTTCCCTTTGGGATATTGGATCTCTCCCTTGCTCCTACTCCCGCTATAGGGGATAGCGTGGCTGATATTCTTGAGGCAATGGGGCTTGAGTCCTGTGGAACTCATGGGACAACGGCTGCTCTTGCTCTATTAAATGATGCTGTTAAAAAAGGTGGGGCCTTTGCCTCTTCTTATGTAGGAGGTTTATCTGGAGCCTTTATCCCTGTAAGTGAGGATTCTACAATGGCAAGGCGTGCCGGAGAGGGCAAACTTACCTTTGATAAGCTTGAGGCAATGACTTCTGTTTGCTCTGTAGGTCTTGATATGATAGCAATTCCGGGGGATACCTCTGCAGAAACTATAGCAGCAATAATAGCTGACGAAATAAGCATTGGGGTGATCAATTCAAAAACCACAGCTGTTCGACTCCTCCCTGTGCCAGGGGCAAAAGAGGGTGATGAGATTTCTCTTGGTGGCTTGCTTGGGAAAGCAAAGATTATACCTGTCCACAAAGATTCCCCATCTACTTTTGTGAGACGAGGTGGAAGAATCCCAGCTCCTATACAATCTTTGAAGAATTAGATGATTTATTGGCGGAAGGGGCAGGAATCGAACCTGCCACTGCAATAAATTGCAGCCAACGGTTTTGAAGACCGCAGGAGCCACCAGACCCCATCCTCTTCCGTTTCCGTAAGAATTTTATATTCTTTAAATTTCTATCTAAGCAAAAAACTGTCAAGTTAGATTTTTGCATAGCTATTTTTCTCCATAAGAAAATAAAATTTTAAAATTGACTTTTCAAGTGAGAGAGATTTTTATATAATAAATACAACAGAAAAGAGTTATTAGATCTTGAAGAGTTGATACCAAAACTAAGGAGGTTTTATGGGTTTTCTCAAAAGGTTTTTAAAGTGGATTGGAATTTTTGTAGGTTTTGTATTGTTGATCATAATAGCTGTAGGTATTGCTATTATGCTTATAGTGGATAAGCCCTTTGTCGAAAGCAAAATGGAGGAGCAGCTTCACAGACAGGTAAGAATAGGGGATTTTAGCGGAGGTATATTTTCAGCCCTTTCAGGGTTTACAGTAAAGGATGTTCGCATATCAAATTACAAAACAGAGAAAGAGTTGGAATCTTTGAAGGGAAAAGCTGTTGCAGATAATGATCTCTTTGTATCTTTGAAGTCATTTAATTTTAAGGTGGCAATTCCTCCTTTGCTAAAAAAGCAGTTTGTTTTAAAAGAGCTTATGCTATATTCTCCTCAAATCAATATAGTCAGGTATAAAAGCGGCGCATTCAATTTTTCAGATCTCCTTGTCCCCAAAAAGCTTACCCCAGAGGAAAGGTTAGAGCTTGAAAAGAAAATGAAAGAAGAGGCTGAAAAACCAAAAGAGCCATCGAAACCATTAAAAGCAGATGATATTCCTGTTGCTATAAATATTGGCTCCATTGGTATGGAAGATGGGAACATAAACTTTGTCGATATGGCAAGTGAACAGAAGATAAATATATATAAGGTAACGGCAAAGGTCTATGACATAAAGATAGATCCTGCAAATCTTGAAAAAAATGACAGTGTTTTATTAAAAGTTTTTGCAGGTATAAAAACTACAGGTCGAAAGGCCTCTGGAAGCGTTGAGTCCTTCGATATAGGATTTGATATAAATGGCAATGTCATCCCCTTTGATAAAAAGACAAGGGTGCTTAATCCTGAGATATTTGTGAAAGCTGGCTCGCCCTATGGCAAAGTAACAGGTTTGCAAATTTTTAATGAGATGATGAATGTGGAGCAGCTCGCAAAGTATTCTGGTAAAATTGATTTCTTGAAAAAAGAAATAGATTGGAAAAATGGATATGTTAAAATTCATTTTAAGGATAATATTGTTACCCTTGAAGAAGGTAGGTTCGCAAATGATGACTATGGACTTGCCTTTGGTGGTAAGATAAATACTTCATCCATGGGGCTTGATCTCAAAAGCGATATGACATTGGCAGCTAAGCATACTGTAAAGATGAAGGAAAAGACAGAAAAGCTTGTAGACAAGGCCCTCACTGGGAAAATGAGAGAGTATGTAAAAGCCTCGGATATAGCTGATGTAGCTATAAAGCCTTTGCTCAATGAAAAGGGTGAGGTTTTTTTGAAATATGAGATCAAAGGAACGGCAGAAAAACCAAAGGTTGCTCTTGTTCATCCAGTGCTTAAGGCTCTCAGTGATGTTATAAAGGATGCAACAAAGGATGTAGCATCTCAGCTTGCAGATAAAGCAAAAGATGTAGCTAAGGAAAAGGCAGAGGAAAAGTTAAAAGGCAAAACAGATAAAGCTACAGAAAAGGCATCTCAAAAGCTCAAGAAGCTTTTTTAGTTTTAAAAAACTTATATATCCCTTAAAAAGGGATATATAAGTGAGAATCTTTATGGGCGTTCATTGCAACAAGGTTTAAAACCAATTTTAACAAGAATATTTGCCATAAGGCAAAAACCTGAAAGGGAAAATATTATTAAGTTTATACCTGCAAGTATTGGCAGGATAATAAAAAGCTTATTTACCATAACAGACAGGATTGTCCCAATAAGCACAATAGAACCTGCTACTAACCATATTACTCTTTCTAAATACCAGCTACTTTTTTTTGCTATGAACATAAAAACCTCAATAAGAGAAAATAGTATTAAATTATTAAACAATATACTTAAATTATAAATTATTGTCAAGTTTTTATTTTTAAAATCAGTATTTATTCCATAACTTTTTTTAAAATAACAATATTCTATGATCCCTGCAGCCAAAGAGGGAAATAATATTTTCTTAATTTTACACTAAAAATTATATTTAGGAATAATTACTGATTTTAAATAACTTAGCTTTTGTAAAATAGAGTAAAAGAGTAAAAATTCCCCGCATATAAAATACGGGGAATAGAGGCTGCCAATTTGACTGGATGTTTTTGGAGGACGTTATTTTATGGAAATGAATCCCGCCTCTTGAACTATCTTTCGGCCTTCATTGCTAAGTAAGTAATCTATGAATTTTTGTGCCTCAGGAGAAATTTTTGCCTCATTTACATACATGTAGAGTTTTCGTGATATTGGGAACCTGCCGCTTTTGCCATTCTCAAGAGTTGGTTCAACATTATCAACAAACAGAGGTTTTATGCTTTTATCAAGATATCCAAATCCCACATAGCCTATGGCCTTTGTGTTTTCTGCTACTGCAGAAATGATTGCTCCATTTGAAGCTTGCAAAAGAGCATCTTTACGGACGTCTTTTTTAAGCATTACCTTTTCGTGCCATACCTCATAAGTCCCTGAGCTTGTATCCCTTGATATAACTATTATTTTTTCATCTTTTCCACCAAGCTGCTTCCAGTTGGTTATTGACCCATCATAAATAGCTTTTAGCTGAGTCAGGGTAATATTTTTCACAGGATTTGCAGGGTTAACTATTGGAACAATCATATCCACTGCCACAGCTATTTCCTTGATTGAGAGCCCCTTTTCCTTTGCACTTTGCAACTCCACATCCTTCATCTCCCGTGATGAATTTGCTATTGCGCAAGTTCCATCAAGCAGAGCCTTGATTCCATTACCTGAACCACTTCCCTCGATTACTATGGAAACTTTGGTTGTTTTACGATATTCCTCAGCTGCCTTTTGTGTAATAGGCAACACTGTTGTGGAACCTTTAATTACAATCCTATTGTCAGCATCCCTTTTGCAACCAGCCATAAAAGCAAGGCCTGCAATCACAGTTAATGCTGCCATGATTTTAAGGTTTTTCTTCACTGGAAATCCTCCTTGTAGTTTTGGAGCAAATAAGCGATGTTTATGTTAATTTTTTATAAAGATTTTCTAAATAAAAGATAAAAGAATTTAGTATACATATCAAATAACTATTTTTTTACCCTGTTGAATATGATTTAGCTTTTAGCATGTCTGCTGGAGAGTAATTTCTTAACATAATCTTTATATTATCTTTATTCTTTTTTAATTTTTAAGTTTTTTATTAAGGCCATAAATAAGGAATTAAAAATTTATGCAGATTCAGGAACAACAAATGAAAGATAAGATTATTGCAGAGGATGTCTCCTTTTATTATGGCTCAAATCAGGCTATAAGAAATATTTCTTTAAAAGTAAAGAAAAATTCTGTTATGGCGTTAATAGGACCCTCTGGATGTGGGAAATCAACTTTTTTGAGATGTATAAATAGGATGAATGATATTATCCCTGAGACAAAAATAACAGGGGACATTAAAATCGATGATGTTTCGATTTATGGATCTAAATATAATGTTACAGCCCTAAGGCGTAAGGTTGGCATGGTTTTCCAAAAATCCAATCCCTTTCCAAAGTCTATTTTTGAAAATATAGCCTATGGTCTTAAAATCAACGGAGTGAAGGATAAATACGAAATAGAATATATAGTAGAGAAATCCCTAAAGGATACAGCACTATGGGATGAGGTTAAGGATAGGCTACATAAATCCGCTTTGGGTCTTTCTGGAGGCCAGCAGCAGAGGCTTTGCATTGCAAGGACTATAGCAATTCAACCTGAGGTTATTTTAATGGATGAGCCAGCCTCTGCCCTTGACCCTATTTCTACACAGAAGATTGAGGAGTTGATTCAGGTCCTGAAAAAAGATTACACAATAATAATTGTTACTCATAATATGCAGCAGGCTGCAAGGGTAAGCGACTACACAGCATTTTTTTATATGGGAGAGCTTATTGAGGTTGATAAGACAGAGAAAATATTCACAAGGCCCTCTAAAGAAATGACTGAAAATTACATAACTGGGAAATTTGGTTGATAAAAGCTAAAAGCAATTTAAATTCAAATTATAAAAGGAGAAAAATATGCAGACTCACCTTGAAATGGATATAGAGAACATAAAGATAAAGATGTTCGCCATGGCAGATCTGGCAATTGAGGCAATTAAGCTTTCTATAGATTCCTTAAAAAAGGGGGATCTGGAGCTTGCTAAGGAGATAATAAAGAATGATTCAAAGATGGACAGGCTTGAGATAGAGATAGATGATGAGTGCATAAAGCTTTTAGTTACAAGGCAGCCTGCAGCATCTGATTTACGCTTCGCCCTTGCAATGCTTAAAATTAACACTGATATTGAAAGGATAGGGGATCTGGCTACCAATGTAGCAAGGGAGACTTTAAAGATAAATGGGGCACCTCTTATCAAGCCTTTAATTGATATACCAAGGATGGCTGAGATTGTTGTTAAGATGATTCAAAGTGGTTTTGAAGCAATAAGTGAAAAGGATGTTAATAAAGCCCGTTCGGTTTTACCTATGGATGATGAGATTGATGAGCTTAACATGCAGATATACAGGGAATTGTTTACATATATGAGTGAATCAAGCAAAAATATATCTCAGAGCCTGTCTTTGATAATGGTCTCGAGAGCTCTGGAAAGAGCAGGGGATCATGCAAAAAATATTGCAGAAAGAGCAATATATTATATAATGGGTGATGATATAAGGCATCAAAATCCTAAGGGTATATAACAAATTTTATGAAAAAGAAGATATTCGTCGTTGATGATGAAAAAGACATTAGAGAGATTTTAAAGATTAACCTCTCTCAGGAAGGATATGAGATTTTCACTTATGCCTCTGCAAAGGATGCAGGAAAGGGACTTGAAACGATCTCTCCTGATCTTATTATACTTGATATTATGATGGAAGGTAAAGATGGTTATGATTTTTGTAGAGAAATCAGAGTAAATGAAAAATTTAAGAATATTCCAATAATATTTTTGTCAGCCAGATCTGAAGAATTTGATAAGGTCCTTGGGCTTGAACTTGGGGCTGATGATTTTATAACAAAACCCTTTAGCATAAAGGAGCTTAAATCGCGAGTCAAAGCTGTATTGCGCAGAACCTCTGAACCTATCAGGTCTTCTCAGGAAAAGATCTTAAGATATAAAGGGGTTGAGTTAAACCTCAATCAATACTCCTTAGTCGTTGATGGGGTTGAAATTAAACTCACAAAGACTGAGTTTAATATACTTGCACTTTTCATGGAAAATCCCGGTAAGATATTTTCTCGTGATAATATAATAGATAGTGTCCGTGGACATGATGTCTTTGTTGTGGATAGGACAATAGATGTTCATATTATGAATCTCAGAAAAAAGTTAGGTCAATACAAAAATATAATAACAACATTTTCCGGTGTTGGATACGGATTTAAGGAATAGATATGCTCAAAAAACTGAGTTCAAAACTTATAACTTATTTTATATGTTTAATTTCTCTTCTTGTCATTGTGATTTTTCTTACAGTTCAAAATTTAGTTAAAACCAGGCATATAAATCTCATGTTAAATGAGATGGTGAGATATTCTGATATTATTAATCTTTCCATTAGTGAAGTTTTTTTAAAAAATAAAAATAAAGAAGTCGCTATTTTGATCAATGACTTTGCCAAAGCTGCAAATGTAAGAATAACACTTATAAATATGGATGGAACTGTCACTTTTGACTCAGATGTCTCTGATGTCTCTTCTCTGGAAAATCACTACTACAGGCAGGAGGTATATCAGGCCATACATAATGGCAGTGGCAATAGCATAAGATATAGTAGCACTGTCAAAACAGATATGCTTTATTACGCAAAGCTCTATGATAAATATGTTTTGCGCCTTGCAATACCTTTATACACTCTCAATGAAAGTCTCTCTGAGCTTCGAATGCTCATTATAAAAATAGCTGCAGGTGTTTTTTTTATAGCTGTAATAATAGTTGTTGTGGTGATTCTGAAAATAACAGGCCCCTTTAAGGAGACCTTGAGCTTTGCGGAGAACTTTTCTAAGGGAGATTATAAAAAACGCATTTTGAATTATACTGATGATGAAATAGGGAGCCTGCAAAGGGCACTTAACAAAATGGCTGACACTATTGTTGAAACTATAGAGGCTCATATCTTTGAAAAGAAGAAGCTTGAAACAACACTGGAAAGCATAAGTGATGGGATTGCCTTAATTGATGCTTCAAAAAAAATACTTATATGGAATAAAACATTTACATTTTATATTGGGATAGAAAGCGATCCAAAGGACAGGCCTTTTTTTGAGGTAATAAGAAATCGTCTTTTAAATAGTAAGCTTGAAAAGGCTCTTGTCTCAGGTGAAAGTGATGCCTTTGAAATTGAGCTGTTAAATGAAAAGGTTTTTGATGTTATTATAAATCCCATTAAGGAGGACAATCACCTTTTAAAAGGTGTTCTTCTTGTTTTACATGATATATCAGAGAAGAAAAAGATTGAAAAGATAAAATCTGATCTTGTGACAAATGTATCCCATGAGCTGAAGACCCCCATAGCAATTGTAAAGGGATATCTTGAAACTATAAAGGAAAATCCTGACAATAAAAGTATGCTTAATGATTTTATAGATAGAGCGTTAGAAAATGTTGACAGGCAAAACGCCCTTATTCAAGACATCATTAAATTGAGTATGATTGAATCTTCAAAGGAATTTGAAAAAGAAGAGGTTAATATCCGCAGAATTATTTTGAATTGCCTGGATATTTTAACTCCAAAGATTAGCAAAAAGGGCATTGCTTTGCATACAGATTTCCCAGAGATCAACTATTACACAGTGGCAAATGATTTTCTTGCTGAGGAGATCTTTTTTAATATAATCGACAATGCAATAAATTATAACAACCCTGGCGGAACGATCAAAGTATCAGCCAGATTAAATAACAATAGACTCTCTGTGTCAATCTCTGATAGTGGCATTGGCATACCACAGGAATATATTGATCGCATATTTGAGAGATTTTACAGAGTTGATAAAAGCAGGTCAAGAACAACTGGTGGAACTGGTCTTGGGCTTTCCATTGTTAAACATGCTGCCATGGTCCTTGGCTGGAATATTTCTGTAGACTCTGACAAAAAAGGAACTACTTTTACAATTCTTATTTAAACTGTTGGAATTTTTTAATTTTATTGACAATACACAAACAAGGTCTATAATTATTGACTTTAAAAATTTCGAGGAATGATTATGAGGCCTTTCTCTGCCATCGCATCAAGTCTATGCTTTATTATGGATAAACTTGAGGAATTTTCTGAATCATCAAGAAATATAGCAATAGTAGGCACCTTTCTTTCTCTAAGCTTTCTCTTTGGCCTTGTGATTGCAGAGCTTAATATGAGAGGTTTTTTCCCTGATTATGCCAAAAGGTTGATCCCTCACAATCATCTTGCTGTTATATCTCAGGTTTTTAATTTACTTCTTTTTTTTGAAGTCCTGAGTCTGATTTTCAGTTTTGTTCATTCAGTATCTGTCTCTATGGGCAAGCAAATAGAAGTGCTTTCTCTGGTTTTGCTCAGAGATGTTTTCAAAGAGTTTTCTCATTTTACAGAGCCAATTGAGTGGCTGGCAGTAAAGCCCTTTTTAGTTTCCATGACAGTCAGTGCTGTTGGGGCATTGTGTTTGTTTTTTATTCTGAGCATCTTTTATCGATTTTATGAGTCACGTCCAATAACAAAAGATGAAAGCGATACCCGAACTTTTATAAAAATAAAGAAGATTATTGCATTTTTTCTTCTTGTATCTTTTTTCTTTATTATTCTATACGAAGGTCTTCTTTATATAAAGACTGCACAACCAAATAAAGCCTTTGAGACTTTTTATACAGTGCTTATTTTTAGTGATATTTTAATCATTTTAGTATCTACAATTTATAGCTCAAGTTACATAGTTACATTTAGAAATTCAGGTTTTGCAGTTGCCACAGTGTTTATAAGGCTTGCTCTTATATCTCCTCCTTTATTTAGATCCCTTATAGGGATTGGCAGCGCTCTTTTTGTCCTTGGGATAAGCTTTATATACAAAAGCTATAGACCTGCAGAGGACTGTATCAAAACATGTCAGGATTTGACTGACATGTGAATTCATTTTTTATATTTTATTCTATAAACCTCTATTTCATTATCAAGAAAGTTTGTAAAGGCAAGATATTTCCCATCAGGGGAGACATCAAGTCCTGTTGGTTGATTTTTCCCCCAGATCCATTCTTGTATTTCAAGTGTTTCTGTGTCAATTACAAAGACCTTCCCAAATTTTGGTCCTTTTTTTAGATATGTTTCAGGATTATTGGGACCTCTTGATGATACAAAGAGATATTTGCTGTCAGGGCTGAGTTTTATGGTGTTAAGCTTTGAGTCAACAGGTATCTCCTTTAAAACCTTATCGTCAAGGGGATTTATTACGTAGATGCTACCTCTGTACATGTCCGAGACATATAAAAGATTCTTTGTTTTATCGAGGAGTATATGCCTTTTTGCACCCTTGGGGAAATTAAGAGTTTTGACGATCTTCATGGATGCTATATCTATTTTTTGAATTTCTCCAGAGCTGAATATACAGACATAGAGATATTTGTCATCTGCTGTTGTAACCATTCCCCTTGGGATTCCAGAAACCTTAATTTTATTTATGACCTTATATTGATTGACGTCTATAACAGAAACATCGTGCGATTCCCAGTTGGAGGCAAAGGCCAATTTGTGATCGTGAGTCATGGCTATTATCTTTGTCCATATCCCTTTTGTTGGTATTGTGAGTTTGTATGTATAGTCATTCATGTCTATTACGTGTATGGCATTTGCTGCCATCTGGGATACCCACATCTCTTTTCGTTCAGGGAAAAATACAATCTCCACAAAATTTTTGAGCTTGGCATATTGTTCTGGAATTTCTATGGTTTTTACTTTTGTAAAGTCTGTAGTAGAAAATAGATCAATACCTTTTCCTTCAAGTAAAGCTGATGCAAAATATTTACCATCAGGTGTAAACTCAACACTCTTTGGATGAGGTCCTGTTTTAAATACAGTAACTTGCTCAAGCATTGAGTCTTTTTTTTCAAGTTTGAGTTCTATTTCTGACACTTTTTGATAAGTGTCAACTTCCAGCTCTTTATCTAAATAGCCATCGCGAGAAAATTTAAGAATATGCTTCCCTGAGTCTAATGAGATCTTTTTAAGGTAATTGGAGATTTTTGTTGGATTAATGTTCTTTCCATCTACTGTCAAAGCATAATCCTCAGGGAAAACTTTCAGAGTAATAGAAAGTTGAGCTCCATATAAAAGTCCAGTAATTGCAAGTGCTATAAGCAAAGATAGAGTTTTAGTTTTCATAAAATGAATCACCCAGTGAAAGGATTTTTAATTGAAGAGGATAAAAATATATCCTGTAAATCAAGAATTTTATTTTTTTACTTTGCTTTTTCTGACTTTATGAGATGTTCAGAGAGAGCAATATCGTCAACAATGGAAAAATATTTTTCTATAATATCTCTATGGGTCACTATCCCTTCAAGTTTACCATTTGCCCTGTTTACCACAGGAACATTCTCCAGATCGTATTCCTTCATAATTTTTATTGCAGTTGATATGGAGTCCTGTGGTTGAACAGCAGGTAGCTTAACAGCGAGATCACTGGCAATCAAAAGATCTGCAAGATCATTATCTAAAAGAGCCTGCCTTACATCCTTGAGGGTTATTATTCCAAGGAATTGCTCCTTATCATTGATTACAATGATATCCCCATATTTTGCAGAAATTATAGTATTTATTAAAATATTAAAAGACGTTTTTGCCTTTACTATATCCATATCTTTTTTTATGATAGACGAAACAGGGGCTTTACTCAATACATCTATGTCGCCTTTTTTGGATACGTCTATATTTTCATCCATGAGCGCTATGCTGTATTCACTTCCTCCTCTATAATAGATTATCACCAGATAGGAAATTATGGATGATAGCATAAGGGGCAGTATGAATTTATAATCGCCAGTTACCTCAAATACTAACAATATGGAAGTAAGTGGAATTGAATTGATCCCTGCAAGAACTCCACCCATGCCTACCAGTCCGAAGGCAACTGGATCAATTGATGTATAAAAGAATTTATTGGCAAGCAAGGCAAAGGAGTATCCAGCAAAGGCTCCAATACTAAGAGATGGGGCAAAGGTCCCACCAAAGGCGCCTGCTTGAATAAATAGAGCCAGAAAGCATATCTT
This sequence comes from Spirochaetes bacterium ADurb.Bin218, assembly GCA_002069965.1. Taxonomy (GTDB): domain Bacteria; phylum Spirochaetota; class UBA4802; order UBA4802; family UBA5550; genus UBA5550. The sequence continues at coordinate 36,593 of MWCI01000017.1, forward strand.
CAAAATAAGTAGTTTGAGAGCCTCCATAAGAGAGAATTTATTAATGAAAAGGTTGTTTATTGTGTCATATCCTATTCCGAAGAGATCATAATCCCACAATAAGAAGAATCCAAATAGAAGTGTAACAGGAATAAGCCTGCCAAAGGGGGTTGTAATTTTTAGCTTTTCATTAAACATCTGTTTAAAAGTATAAGAGAGTTTAAAATATAAAAGAGATATAATGCCACAGATTATGCTGAGCAAAAAGAAAAGAAAATAGGAATTATAATCGCCAAGATCATAATGGGGAATAACAAAGACTTTTTTATCGCCAAGAGCATGTCTTGCTAAGATGTCTGCAACCACTGATGATATGATGAGTGCACTTAATGCTCTGTTTTTTAAATCATTTAAAAGAATAACCTCTATACCAAAAAAGACTCCCGCTATAGGAGCGTTGAATACTGCTGAGATTGCTGCTCCTCCCCCTGCTGATGTGTACATTATTATGTCGTTGCTATTGAGTTTTAACAGGGTTGATATATAAGATCCAATTCCGCCTCCTATTTTTGCTGAAGGGCCTTCTGGTCCAAGAGGAGCGCCTGTGCCAATTGAGATTATTGGTGCAAAAAAGTGGAAAAGGGTCTCTTTAAAGGGAATGTAACCCTTTTTAATCAAGATAGCCTTTATTACGCTCAGTACTCCCTTTTCCCGTGCAATCTCGGGGAAAAGATAGGTCATGTATGATGTGATTAAGGCACCTAAAGATGGAATGAAAAAAATTATAATTGGGTTAATATTTATTGATGATTGAAGATTTTCTGGGTGAAATTTATTCTTTGTAAATTCAAGAAGAGTATGAAAGAATATGCCACCAGCACCAGCCAGAAGCCCTATGATGATTGAAATCAATATGTGAGATAAGTATCGAAAAATCTCAGATTCAATATATCTTGTCTTTATGGAAAGAGAAAGAGTATTCTTTATTTTTTTTCGTGATATGAGAGAAAGAGCTCTCAGGTATATTTTTTTGTCAAGATTCAGGCTCATTGATTAAATCCACAACTTTCACAAGTTTCTCCACATTTCCTGCAAAAGGAAGCCCCGGCTTTGTTTTTTGTTCCACAGTTGGGGCAGGTGTTCAAGAAATCTGATACCAGATAAGAGCCGCAGTTTTTACAGTATTTATCAAAGAAGTTATTTTTTGTAAGGCACAGAGGGCAGATTCTTGCATTCTTAAAAGGGCTTTTATTTAAAAAATATCTAAGTCTGCGGGAGGCAAAATTTATTGTAGCAAAGGCAAATAAAACTGCTATGAGAGTAGAAAAGGGATTACCAGGATTTAAAAATAGATAAAAGTTATAAGCTGCATGAAGAAGAGCCGCAGGTATTATATAAGGGAGAACATTGAGAAAGTATCCACCCTTGCGATAATATTTTGCCATTGCAATTCCAGTTCCCCATATTGATGCAAGGCCAAGGTGAAGAGGGACTGCTGTGAAGGAACGAACCAGAAGTAACTCAACCCCACCTGCTACAGTATATTCTATATTTTCAAAGGCAGCAAATCCCAGTGCCACTGTCATTGAGTAAATTATGGCATCAACAGGTTCATTGAAATCATCTAACTTGCGCAGTATATAGATTGCAGCCATTGCCTTGAAAAATTCTTCGTTAAAACCTACAAATAGAGCAAAGGAAAGCATGTCTGAGACAGAACCTGGAGGATTTGTGGAGTATATTTTATCTGTGACATTTAAAGCAATTGCAGCAGCGGAATTAAAAAAAGCAGAGGGTAATCCACTAAATATTGCACCCTGTATTGCCACTCTTATGAGAGTCCTTACTGGCTCAGGTTCAAATTTATCATTTCTGTATATAACATACAGCCATAGAGCTGCACTTAAAGCAACTGCAAGGTATACTGGCAACATTATATATTTAGCTCCTATGTAGGTTAAGATAGTTATAAAAGAAGGCTATGTCTTTTATATCAAGAGAATTTTTTATTTTTTTTAAAAAATAAAAAGTTTGACATTTGGAGTATATATTTTTTTATGTCTCATAAAGAAAATTATCCTGGTAATGATAGAGAGAGGGCAACACCTGTCCCCATTCCGAACACAGAAGTTAAGCCTCTCTTCGCCGATGGTACTGCATGGGTAGCTGTGTGGGAGAGCAGGGCATTGCCAGGTTGATATATAAAAAAAGCTGTCTCTTTGACAGCTTTTTTTATATACACATTAAATTGGTGCTTTGATTATTGCCAGTCTGCTGCAGCAACTTTTTTCTTGAGTCCCTTAGCCTTTACTTCATAAATTATTTCGCAGTTGTCTTCTTCGTCATAAGTTGCACTTACAACAGATCCGCCTTTTACTATGCCAGAAACTTCTTGAGCTATTGCAATTCCTGTATTCTCGAAATCTGACATACCTGCAGCACCTTCAATTTTGGAACCTTTGAATTTTTCAAGAACCTGGTATTGTGCATTGAGTATAGCAGCTCTCTTGGCGCTCTCTCTTCTTGCAACTTTGTTTTTCAGAGTAGATTTTGGAACGCCAGAAGCGGCAAGTCTGTATGTATCGTCATCAATCCAGCCTTCTGTCTTGAATGTTTGGCCCTCTACCTGACCGCCTATCTTCCCTCCGCCGCAGGAAGTGAAGGTGAAAGCAAGCCCTAATGCAAGTGCAAGAGTCACTGCAAATATTTTCTTCATGAGAAGAACCTCCTAAAATATTTAAGTTAGATTTTAATTAACTCATTTTTATGAGTTGATTTAAACTCTTTTAGAGTAAAAAATATTTTTGCTTAAGTCAACATAAATATTAAAAAGTTTTTAATTTTATAGTGCATTTTTTACACCTAAACAATATATAAAAGAATGTCACTTTTAATCAAAAATATCTTCTTTGAGCACTAGAGCAATTATAATAGTAATAATCAGAAAATTTATAAGGAACCATAAGAAGGAGATTGCTCCTATATTTATCCAGTTATCCAGAAGTTTTGTTGCAAAGCCTGAAAGAAATCCACTTATTATATATCTGTAGTATCTTGCATAAATGGTTTCAATAATGTTACTGCTGCTCTCTGATATTGTTACTTTTGTTTCTTCAAAATAGATGGCAGTTTTTGACCCTGCAAAAAAAACTATAAGTGGTATGATTGCTGAATTTATAATCCAGTTTGTAGCAATAAAAAGTAAGAGCATGGCAATAAAGGCAGAGAAAAACCATAGTAGAACTACCATAGAAACTGAATAATTGCTTGATATTTTTTTAAATATATTTCCAAGAATATACAGAGGGTTTGTTGATATTAAGCTATTATCAGAGGTTTGAGATAGGAAGTTATTGAAGTAATAAGTGAAAATCAAAACCCCAAGAGAATAAAAAATAAATATAAGAAAAAGTTCTGAACTCAATGTTGACTCCTTTTGTAAAAATATTAATTTTATTTAATTATAGTATAAATTTCTATAAAAGAGTAATAAAATCAAAAAAAGAGGTAATTATCATATGAAATTTGCAACATTTTTTTTCAAAAGTCTTGTGATTTTCTCTTTGTGTCACTTTTTTGCCTGTTCTTCGACAGAGATAAAAAGCGATGTTAAAGAAAGCAAAATTTCAACTGAAGAAACTGCTCCTATAGATACCACTCCAGTGGCTGGATGGTCAGATAAGGATACCTATACTGTTGCTGTTACAGGTAGTGATGTAGATAGTGCTAAAATTGCAGCAAAGCATAAAATTTTACAGGATATAGTTAAGGTGAGAGTTTTAAATGGGAGTAGATATACAGATATAACAAAAATCAGTGCAGAATTTGATAAGCCTCTTAAAGAAGGTAAGGTTATATCTGAAAAGAAAGTTAGCAATGGGGTTGAGATTTATTTTCAGATCAGGGATGAAAATTTAAAAGAAAAGTTTGAGAGAAAGTAGTTATTTTATTATAACCTTTCTCCCTTCTACAATCAATCTATCCTCGCAAAAGAGATGAACGCTTTGTGCGAGTATTTTGTGTTCTTCTATAAGAATTCTGGAAGAGAGAGTTTCAACTGTATCATTTGCAAATACAGGAACTGCAGATTGCATTATGATTGGACCTGTGTCTGTTCCTTCGTCTATAAAGTGGGTTGTGCAACCTGTTATTTTTACTCCATAATCAATGGCCTGTTTTTGACCATTTTTCCCAGGGAAAGCAGGCAAAAGAGAAGGATGTATGTTGATTATACGGTTCTTATATCTGTTTATAAAAAATGGACTCAGGAGCCTCATATATCCACATGCGACTACAAGATCTGTTCCGTAATTTTCAAGGTGTCTTATTATTTCCTCTTCGTGTTCTTGTTTTGTTGAATATTTTTTTGGGTCTACAAATAATGAGTCAATCCCAAGTTTGTCAGCCTTTGAAAGGCATAGGGCATCGCTTTTATCTGTAATTAATATTCCTGCTTTTGCTTTGATAGATCCCTTCTGTATTTCTTCTGCAACTGCTTCAAAATTACTCCCCCTGCCAGAGGCAAGAAAGGAAATTGTTTTTAATTTTAGCTCTGTCATTATATCCTCATTACTGAAAGTGCAAAATCTTCAATTGGCTCAAAAGCCTCTATTTCTTTAATTACAGAATTATTTTTCTTAATGTAAACTTTTTTGTTCAATTTATCAGGTTTCCCATATCTTGACATTATTTTTAAAATTATGGGAAGTTCCTTATGGTCATCTACTTCTCCAGAGACAAATATTACAGGCCCTTTAAAATCTGCTTCAATAAAGAGATCCGCTCTGTCTCTATATTTGGAAAGCTCAATGCCTTCTAATTCGTTTTTTGAAATAATAACTTTGACTTTATTGCTTATTCTATAATGCCTTCCAATTGAGAGAAGGTAAATGTCAATTTGGTCAATATCACTTTTAAAATCAAGAAGATCTCTTAGCCTTGAGGCAAAAAACTTATCTGTAAAAAGGCAACCCCCAGCAGGAGAGCTGTAGTCTGTTATATTGTATTTTGCTGCAAGTTCCATCTGTTGCTTTCTACCTCTCCCTGAGATAGATAGAAGTTTTGTTCTATCCACTTTGCCTTCTAACTCAGGGATCGTGGGGCTGAGGAGTTTTGCACTTAAGGGACGCAGCAGTTTTCCTTCAAGTCCGCTTTCTTTTTCTATATGCCTCATTGTGTTTTTTTGTTGAGACATGGGTCTTTGTCCCACAACCTCACCTGTTGCGACAAAATCTGCTCCTATAGATTCCATGAATTCGGCAGCCTTTTTTATAAAGAAAATTTTGCAGTCAATACATGGATTCATGTGTGAACCATATCCATGGGGAGGATCTTTTAGGATTCCTATATAATCAGCCTTGCAAAAGTAGTGGTGAAGTTTGAGGCCTATCTGTTTTGCCTGTCGAGTTGCTGTGAGTTCTTCTGTATTAATATCTGGAGGAAAAAATGGCAAAATGCAGTGGAATCCTATGAGGTCAATTCCCTGCTCCTGTAAAACCTTTGCTGCCAGAAGACTGTCAAGGCCTCCAGAGAATAAGACAACTCCTCGGGTGTTTTTCATTATATCTCCCTGTGGTGGATAAGTTCAATTTGCACTTTTTCATCTTTGTTTATTCTCTCACAATCCTCCGGAAGAATTATCAGACAGTTAGCCCTTGACATGGAAGTGAGTATGCCTGACCCCTGGGCACCTGTTGAGTTTACATATAATTCCCCATTTTTTTCTGAATAGATTCCCCTTAGAAAAAATCTTCGGCCTTCCTTTTTGGTAAAATTCTCACCTGCCTTTGCTGTAATTACTGGCTTTGAGATCCTTGCTGCCCCTGATAATTTTAATATAGCAGGTCGGACAAATTTTAGAAAAGAAATCATTACAGATACAGGATTGCCTGGCAAACCAAAATAGATTTTATTTTCAGATGCCCCAAAGAGGACAGGCTTTCCTGGCTTCATAAGAACCTTGTGAACTTTTATTTCCACATTTGCCTGAGAGAGAATTTCTGGTATAAAATCATATCTCCCCATTGAGACCCCGCCAGAGGAAATTATTATATCGTGATCAAATAGCTGGGATATTTTGTTTAAAGTATTCTCTCTGTCATCTGCAACTATGCCAAAGTAGTGAGGTTCTCCTCCATATTTTAGGACCTCATTATAAATTACATAGGCATTGCTATTGTATATTTTGTGAGTTTCCTTTGTCTCTCCTGGTTCTATTATCTCATCCCCTGTTGAAATAATAGCAACCTTTGGTTTTCTAAAAACAGGGATCTTGTGAATATTAACAGAGGCCAGAAGTCCAATCTCTGCAGAGTCAAGCCTTGTTCCTTTGGGAAGGACAAGAGTTCCTTTTTTTATATCCTCACCAGCAAAACGTACGTTATCAAAGGGTTTAATTGGTTTTTTTATCTTTAAAATTCCCTTTTCTTCCTGTGCATCCTCAAAAGGAACAATACAATCTGCACCCTCTGGCAAGGGAGCTCCTGTCATAATAGTTGTGGCAAATCCTGGTTGAATTATTACACCTTCAGATTTTTCACCAGCTCTGATTTCGTTTATAATTTTGAGGCAGCAGGGATTATCCTCTGAGGCGCTTTTTGTATCTGAACTTATTATTGCATAGCCATCCATTGCTGAGTTATTAAGAGGCGGAACATCAAAGGGTGAATATACATCCTCTGCAAGAATTCTCCCTCCTCCATTGAAAAGATCAACAAATTGTATTTCAGCAATAGGGTTTATAGTGTTTAGTATAATTTCAATTGCTTCATCAACTCGCATCATAGGATACCTACCTTTTGGGGATAAGTTTTTTCTTTTACATAAAATGCTGTAAAGTAAAATTTGAAAATATATAAAATTAAAAAAATATGCCAAAATTAAAAAATTTTTAAAAATATTTTTTGATTTTTGTTGACATAAAAAAGCTTGTTTTGTAAAAGGTAATCACTTTGTTTGAGTCGCTAGCTCAGTCGGTAGAGCAACTGCCTTTTAAGCAGTGGGTCCGGGGTTCGATTCCCCGGCGACTCACAAGCAAGAAAGTTTACATATAATATATGTCCCCGTCGTCTAGGGGTCTAGGACATCGGGTTTTCATCCCGGTAACAGGGGTTCGAATCCCCTCGGGGATGCATCAGAAAAGGCCGTTAGAAATAACGGCCTTTTTATTTATAAAATTACTTCGACTTTTCCTCGTGTACTATATAAATTTATTGTAATTCTTTTATAATGTCCCCTTTGAGGTTTATAATGAAGAAAATTATCGTTGGTATAAGCTCATGCCTTCTTGGTGAAAAGGTTAGATATGATGGTGGTCATAAGTTTGATCATTTTCTTGCTATTACTCTCGGGCAGTTTTTTGAATATTACCCTCTATGCCCTGAGGTAGAATGTGGACTTCCTGTCCCAAGGGAGGCTATGCATCTTGTGATGAGTGATAATTCCATAAGGCTTTTGGGGATTAAATCTAAGACTGATTTTACACATTCTATGAGGAACTGGGCAGAGCAAAAGCTTAAAGAGATGGAAAATCTGAATTTGTGTGGCTTTATTTTTAAATCCCGTTCCCCATCAAGTGGAATGGAAAGAGTAAAAATATATTCTGAAAATGGCAAACTTCTTAATAAAAGTGGAGTTGGTATCTTCGCAGAGATGTTTATGAAAAAATTTCCTCTTATGCCAGTGGAAGAAGAAGGTAGATTACAGGATCCTCTTTTAAGGGAAAATTTTATAGAGAGAGTTTTTGCTTATTATAGATGGAGAATATTTCTGGAAGAACATTACTCCCTTTCTGGTTTGATGGATTTTCATGCATCTCATAAGCTTTTACTAATGGCTCATTCCCCTGCTCATTATAGAGACTGTGGCAGGATAGTTGCATCTGCTGCTAAGGATAATCTCAGTGAAGTATCCAATAGCTATTTTGAAGTCTTTATGGATGGGTTGAAAAAGATTGCTACAGTAAGCAAAAATTGTAATGTTTTACATCACCTCCTTGGCTACTTTAAAAAAGTATTGACTCCTTCAGAAAAAGAGGAGATGCTTTATTTAATAGAACAATATCGCCAGGGCTTTATACCATTGATTGTTCCTGTAACAATGATAAATCACTATGTGAGTAAATACAATGAACCTTATCTTAAGAGGCAGTATTATCTAAATCCTCATCCAGTGGAGCTAAAATTGAGGAATCATGCCTGATTTTTTAATATGACCTTGCTAATTTACATAAATTTTTATGGTTAATGTAGTAATCAAAAATTTAATTACTTTTCAAAAGTTTTTAAAAAAAAATTGACTCATTCTTTATATAGAGCATAATACTAATGTTATTCTAAAAATGGCCTATATGTGAAATGGATATAAAGAAAATTATTGAAGAAAATTTTAAGGCATTCCAGAAGTTTAATAATCTGAAATATGAGAGATTTCAGAGCCTTGTGACCAATAGCAGTGTCAAGAAGGTTATAAATGCTATACCTGCCCTGTTGTCTGCAAATGATCGTAAATTGCCTGGTTTTGTGGAAGGTGGCCCTCCTTGTGGTGTCTTTGGTTTTTCTCCAGATCAGGATGTCGTGAGATATTTGAAGTCCAGATTTTCTGTTGATTTTTCCAGATGCTCAGGAGGGGACTTTGTCCAGATGTTTGCTGTCATGGGAAGCGTTGGGACAATTGGATATAACAAAAAGTCAGATTTTGATTATTGGGCATGTATAGATAGACAGAAGGTGGATGATAGAAAATATCAGCTCTTTTGCAAAAAAGTGGAAGAAATTCAGAAATGGGCTATTAAAGAAAGCGGAGTAGAGGTCCACATTTTTATAAATGACATTAATAGTTTAAGGGAAAATGTTTTTGCAGAGGATGAGGATGAAGGTTTCGGTTCCACTGTAGGAGCAGTTTTAAAGGATGAATTTTTTAGAAGTTCAATTATAATTGCAGGTAAAATTCCTTTCTGGTGGGTTGTTCCAAAGTTTGCCGATGATAAGGCCTACGTTTCCTTTATAAATTCCATTGACAGTGATTTTTTTGATTCTCATTTTATTGATATTGGCAATCTGCACAGAATCTCTAAAGAGGATTTTTTGGGCGCTGCTTTGTTTCAACTAATCAAGGCTATTGGCAATCCCTTCAAATCCATTCTCAAAATAGGTATTCTTGAAAAATATCTCTTTAGCGATGAAAATGTTTTGCTCTCTCATAAAATTAAAAGCTCAGTTCAAAAGGGTGAACTGGATATATTGACCCTTGATTCTTATCTTTTGATGTTTAATGAGGTTTATAAGTATTATGAGTCTGTTTTGCAGGATAAGTCTCTACTTAAGATTCTCAGACAGAATTTATATTTAAAGATAGATCCTCAGCTTACAAAGTATACAGGCATAAAGGATAGAAAAAATCTGCCCTATAAGGTAACTGTAATGTTTAGTCTCGTCAATGAATGGGGATGGGGAATTGATGAGATAGGAGATCTTGACGACTTTGAAAGCTGGGATTACAATAGAATTATTCAATTCTGGAATAATATAAAAAAGTTTATGCTTCTGTCCTATCAGAAGATTTCAAAAGAATTGCCTACTCTTAACTTAAGAAGCAAGATCTCTGAAAGCGACTTTAAGCTTTTAAGCAGTAAGATTAAGGCTAATTTTTCCACGGAGCCTGATAAAATAGAAAACTTTATAACCTTTAAAGACACACCAAACGAGCCTTATTTGTATATTGAGCCAGATAGTAAAGCTGTCAGGGATTATGGATGGAAGCTGTATAAAAAAGTTAGAATTGAAGGCAGAAGCGAGAGAGAAATTAGCATAAAAAATGAGACAGATCTTGTAAAGCTTTTAAGCTGGTGCTCCATTAATCAGTTATATGAGCCATCCTTCAGCAGGGTCTTCTTTGAACCAGGATATAATTATATAAATAAGAACCTTGTAACAGAGCTTTTAAACCATATATTTGAGATGTTTAATTCAGGAAAGGTCCATCTATCCAATAAGTTTTTTCTTGAACCTCCGAGAACACTGAAAAATATGATCATAATGAATTTCACGGAAAATAATCCAACAACTATTGCATCTTTTTATCATCTATATATGAATACCTGGGGTGAGTCTTTTCTAAAGAAATATTCTTCTATGTCAGATCTTGTGATGCTCTATTCAAAGATTATTAAGGATGCTATATATTTCTCAAAGGATTTTGATGAGTTTTGTTATTTCTTCTCTCCTGAACCTCATAAAAAGATCTACAGGAATATTGAGAAAATATTTAGAAGCTCATACGACTTTTTTATAAAAAGCAAGGAGTTTTATAATCAGAAGCTTATAACATCAATTGATAATACTATTATATGTGTAACAAAGGAAAATAATGACATAAATGTCGCTTCTTTTGGTACTGTTTTTGAAATGCTGGGGTATATATCACAGAGGCCCTGTAGATATCCTGAATTTAGAATTCTTTTTGAGGATTCGCAAAATCTTGCTGTCCTTGACGAGATTTATAGCAGGAGAACTGTAAATGGAATTAACATTACCTATGAAGAAAAGCAGAAGTATTCGGTCTTTTATATAACAGATGAAAATGGCAATCTCTTCACTTTCATAAAAAAGAAGTCAGATGTTGATATTATGTCTTACATGTATCGCTTCTGTCTCAATACAGCAAAGAGAGTGAAAGGGACATCAACTGGCAGGAGTTTTTTTGATGAGGTAACGTCATTTAAACTGGAGGTTGATAGATTTGGGAAATTTTCAATAAAAAATGAAACAAGGAGAGCTAAAGAGATTGATGTTATAAATTCCTCTTTCCCTATGGGAATTATTGCTGAGGTAATATATAAAGATAGCTATCCCTTTTATATATTGAGAGCTGGAGGCAAACAAACAAAACCATCTTCTTTGTCTAAAATCGTAGAGAATTATAAAACCTTAGGGATGCAAAATCCTCCAGAAATAATTGACATTAAATTTCACAATCTAAGTCCAGATAAATTGGAAAGTGGCTCCATGGTCTATTTTCTTGAAAAATTCAGATTGGAAAAAACTCTCGGCTCTTCTTTTTAATCTTTTAGTCAGAGGGGAAGTTCTCTCTGAAAAATCGAACCTTTTTTTCTTTTTCTATTGTCTTTTTGCTTAAGGTGCCTTTTTCCAGAGCAATATCAAGCAGTTTTACGTGAGTATCATCTGAATCCTCTGCGAGATTTTCTTCTTTTAGTTCAATATCTCTTTGTGCATTTGTTTTTGCATCTCCTTTGAGATTTTCAAATTTAGCGTCAATCTCGTCCTGAGTTAGCATTGGGATATCATCCTCATCATCAGGGACTATTATTTCCCTTTTAGGTCTGGAGACAGGTATTTCCTTTGTTTTAGAGGTAGCAGATCTTTCCTCTTCTGATGTTTTATTTAAGGGCTTTGCTTTTTTATTTTTTTTCTTTTCTGTATTTATTGGAAGAGGTTCTGGTTCTTTTTCTCTTTCTATTTCTTCATCTGACAATAGATTTTCTGGTGGATTTGCAATTTTTAACTCAAGCAGCTTTATTCTTTCGCTAAGTAGTATATTGATCTGTTTTTCAATAGTTATATATATAGGTGTGGTAAAGGATTTGTCCTTGGCTATAGACTTTTCAAGCTTTCTCAATTCCTTTATATCGTTGTCAATAGTCTCTATTCTCTTTAATACATGAACTACTTTCATAAAGAACCTCGTCTTGAATTTATTGCAGACCTTAAATTATCTTCTCGATATAAAGATATTTACAAAAATATATTTATAAGTCAATAAGTTTTTCTTTACATATAAACCTCTTAAATTATTTTAAGCTTATGGAAAAGAAAGCTATTATTGATATCTCTGTTTTACCAAAATCTTCCAGAAGCGATATTGTTGTTGATAGCAATTGTGCTATTAAGGTCTATCTCAATTCCCCCCCTGTTGATGGCAAAGCAAACAAAGAATGCATTGAGCTTTTTGCAAAAAAACTTAAGATTTCTAAATCTCTTATAGAAATTGATAAAGGAGAGCATGGCAGGAAAAAAAGAATTGTTATTCATGGGCTTGAACTCTCTGAGGTTATGCTCAGGCTAAAGGAAAAATGAAAAGGAGATTTCTGGCAGATATAAGCCTTCTGGTTGTAGTTATAATCTGGGGCTATACCTTTGTGGCTATTAAAGAATCCCTATCTTTTATAAGCCCTGCCAATTTTATATTTTTGCGCTTTGCTATTTCATCTTTTCTTTTGTTGGTTATTTTTTCTTTTAAACTTAAAGGGCTTACTTTTAAGACAGTGAAAAGTGGATTTATTGCTGGTTTTTTTCTCTTCCTTGCCTATCTTTTCCAGACTATCGGATTGCAGTTTACAACAGCCTCCAATGGGGGATTTATTACAGGATTTAGTGTTATTTTGGTTCCACTTTTTTCTTCTGTTATTTTCAAGACACCACCATCAAGAGAAAATATTATAGGGGCCATTTTTGCTTTTATAGGTCTTATCTTTATTTCATTTAAGGGGCTTTCTGCCATCAATATCGGTGATTTTATGGTTTTTATTTGTGCTATTGCTGTGGCATTTCACATTCTTTTTGTTGGAATATACTCTCGCTATAATGATTCTGCTTTACTCACAGTTATACAGATTTTAACTGTCACTATATTTTCCCTTGTCTTTGTGCCCTTTAGTGGAGATTTTACCATTCCTCATAGATCTGATGTTTGGTTTGCCATAGTCTTTTGTGCTCTCTTTGCTACTGTTGTTGCATATCTTATCCAGACTTCAATGCAAAAGTTTACCTCTTCATCTCATACTGCCTTGATATTTTCTGGTGAGCCTGTTTTTGCTGGTATTTTTGGATATTTTTTCTTAGGTGAAACTTTTGATTTACTGCAGATTGTGGGATGCCTCTTGATCTTAAGTGGAATGCTTATTAGCGAATTAAAGGTTGCAGATACTCTGTAATCTATGCTCAAGTATTGCTATTTATTTTTTTAAAATAGCGAGCTATGAACTCAGAGGCCTTAGCAGCTGCCATAGGCTTTTCAAAGTAATATCCCTGTCCATAATCACAATCACAGCTTTTGAGGAGTTCTATATGTAGCTCATCATCGACTCCTTCTGCAACAACTTTGAGATTTAAGTTATGAGCAAGGCTTACGATTGATTTGACTATAATCTCACTTTGCTCATCTATGTGCATCCACTTTACAAAGGATTGATCGATTTTAATTATATCAACCGGGAAGTGCATGAGGTAACTTAATGATGAATATCCTGTTCCAAAATCATCCATATAAATAGGAAATTGTCTTGCCCTCAGTTGCAAAAGGGCTATGTTAGAAGCCTCCATGTCATCCATGAAGGCGCTTTCTGTTAATTCAAAGCCGAGCCTTTCGTGCTTTATGTTATATCTGTCAACTATTTCAAATATATTGCTTATAAGATCTGGATGAATAAATTGTTTCGCAGATAGATTTATGTTTATCCTGAAGTTATCGTCAAATATAAAAACTTCTTCCCACTGAGTTATCTGTCTGCAGGCCTCTTCTATTATCCACAATCCAAGGGGAAAGATGATGGCGGAATTTTCTGCCACAGATATAAATTGATCTGGTGGGATTAGACCTTTTTCTGGGTGTTCAATGCGTATAAGAGATTCAAATCCTGAAAGCTTGTCTGTTTTTAATGATATAACTGGCTGATAGTAAAGTCTAAAGTAGTTATTTTCAAGGGATTCCCATAGAAGATTTTCGGTTTCTCTTTCTTTTAAAGGAATGGCCTTTGTCTTTTTTATAGATTTTGTGAATTGTTTTTCAGCAAGCAGCTCTTTTGTAATCCTGCTTTGATAAATTAAATTTGCTATGAGAGATCCTGTAAAGCTTGGGATGTCTGATGTAATATTTTTAATTTCATCTTCAACTGAAAAGAATGCACCTTTTTTTATAAAGCCTTCAATAAAGTGGATGAGTTCCTTTTTAGAAATAGGAGTTGTTATTATTCCATCATAGGAATTATAGCTTGCAAATATATAAGATTGAATTGTATTATTTATAATTAGAGCTATGAGAGGTATGCCTCTTAACAAGGTGTGCTTTCTTAACTGTGATATCATAGAAAAGTTATTGTAAATGGAAATATCCCCTGTTATAACCAGATCTGGATTTTCTTTTTCTATGGCCTCTATAGCCTTTTCCATAGGGCAAAAAATGGTCTTATGCTTTTGTTCCTCTAAAAGCATTTTGAATTTATTGCTTATATGGTCTTTAAGGTCTAAAAATAGAATTGTATTTGAATTCATATGTATTATTTTAATAATAATACTTTTATATGGATAGAAAAATTTCTTTTTTTTTAGATAATTTTTTTATAAACTTGAAGTTACAACTATTACTTTTGGGTATTTTTAAAAAATCCTTGATTAATGATCAAGGGGATATGATTTTGCAGCTTGAATAAAAATGGAGAGATTTTAATGGATTTTGATGATATAATAACAGAGGGTGGCGATTTTGCCCTTGATAGTGAGATTTTTGAAGGGGATTTACTCTATTCTGAAGCAATTCTTCCAGACAATCTATATCTTATCCCCATAAGATATAGGCCAATATTCCCGGGTATTGTAACGCCTTTGATAATTTCCCACGGAAGATTTACCAAGGTTATTGATAAGGTTTTAAATGATTCAAGGACAATAGGTCTTGTTCTCATAAGGGATGATGACAAAGGTGAGATTGATTTTAATGATATTTATAACTTTGGCACAGCGGCTCGGATATTAAAAAAGATCAACCTGCCAGATGGCGGTATAAATGTTCTTATAAATAGCGTAAAGAGATTTAAAATAAGGAAAGAGATTGAGAGCAAGAAAAATCTCATTGCAGAGGTGGAGTATCTTTCTGATGTAATAGACAAAAGAGATAAAATCGAGATTAAGGCCTATACAAGGGAGGTTCTCTCTAAGCTTAAAATTCTTTCTGAAAATAATCCTCTTTTCACAGAAGAGATGAAGCTTACCATGTTAAATGTAGAGGAGCCTGGAAAGATTGCAGATTTTGTCACATCAATTCTTTCACTTGAGAAAAAAGAATATCAGGAAGTCCTTGAGACCATTGAGGTCAAAGAGAGGCTCATAAAGGTTCTTCATCTTCTACATAAAGAGATGGAGGTCATGGAGGTTCAAAAAAAGATTCAGCATCAGATAAATGACAAGATCGATAAACAACAGAGGGAGTTTTTTCTTCGTGAACAGCTTAAGGCAATAAAAACTGAACTGGGCATGGATGAGGATGAACGAGCCTCAGAAGCCAGAGAAATGAGAAAGAAGTTAGAGGAACTGTGCCTTGAAGGAGAGGTTAGAGAAAAGATTACGGAGGAGATAGATAGGTTTGTTTTTATGGATCCAGCTTCCTCCGAGTATTCTGTTACAAAGACATACATTGATACTGTTCTTTCCCTTCCCTGGAATAGCTTGAGCATTGATTCCATAGATATAGAAAAGGCAGAGAAAATTTTAAACAGAGATCATTATGGACTTGAGGATGTCAAGAGGAGAATTCTTGAGTTTATTGCAATTAAAAAGATGAAGCCAGATGCCCATGGATCTATTATATGCCTTGTGGGACCTCCCGGGGTTGGCAAAACCTCTCTAGGGAAATCAATTGCCGCTGCTTTAAATAGAAAGTTTTTTAGAATTTCATTAGGCGGTATGAGAGATGAGGCTGAAATTAAAGGCCACAGGAGAACTTATATAGGTGCAATGCCCGGCAAAATTATTCAGGGGATTAAAATAACAAAGTCCAGAAATCCTGTTTTTATGTTAGATGAGATTGATAAAATAGGTCAGAGCTTTCAGGGTGATCCTGCTTCTGCTCTGCTTGAGGTTCTTGATCCTGAGCAAAATGTTGAATTTAGGGATCATTACCTTGATCTGCCTTTTAACCTTAGAGATGTGCTATTTATAACAACTGCAAATACTCTTGATACAATTCCGCAGGTTCTTGCAGATAGAATGGAGATAATAAGGCTTTCTGGTTATATTGCTATGGAAAAATATGAGATTGCCAGAAAATATCTACTTCCAAAGCAGCTCAGGATGCATGGTCTGCCAAAGGATGCTGTTAAGATAGATAGAGAAGGGTACATGGCAATAATAAATGGATGGGCAAGGGAAGCTGGTGTTAGAAATCTTGAGCGAAATATTGAAAAGATATGTAGAAAAACAGCGACACTGATTGCAAAGAATAAATCAGTTCCATCTGGTTTTTTAACTAAGGAAGATATTAGAGAATATCTTGGTACAGAGATTTATCATGAAGATGAAAAACCAGTGATCAAAAAGCCAGGAATAGCCATAGGTCTTGCGTGGACATCCCTCGGCGGTGTTGTCCTTACAATAGAATCAATTGCTGTGAAAACTAAGTCAGGGTCAGGCCTTAAGCTTACAGGGCAATTGGGTGAGGTGATGTCTGAGTCTGCAAATATTGCATATACTTTTATAAATCATCTTCTGCAGGATAACGATGAGGCGAGAAAGATTTTTGAAGAGTCTCTGATTCACCTTCATGTGCCTGAGGGCGCAACCCCCAAGGACGGACCATCAGCTGGGATTACTATGGCAGTATCCATCTATTCAATAGCAACAGGTCTTTTAGCAAGGGATGATCTTGCAATGACTGGGGAGCTTACTCTTTCAGGTAGAGTTTTGCCAGTTGGGGGCATTAAAGAGAAGGTTATTGCTGCAAAAAGAGCATCTCTGAAGCAGGTGATCTTGCCTCTGGCAAATAAAAAAGATTTAGATGATATTCCACAATATATAAAAAAAGGGCTGACTTTTCACTTAGTTGATGATATATTGGAAGTGCTGAGGATTTCTTTTGGCAAAAACTTCCAGAGGTGAGGTGCAATATGGCTTTATTTAATCTATTGGAATCAATTGTTGATGATATAGTTACAGAGGTTCTCTCCAGAGATGAATCTATGGGACAATTACATATACACAAAAATGATATTATGGCCTATGTCCTTAATAGAGTGCCACCAAGATATATAACTGGTGAGAGAGGAATAATACACACAATGATTGATCCAAGACTTAAATTTCAGCAGCATACGGACATTCTCTTTCTCACCTATGAGGCTATTGAAATTTTTTCAAAAAGAAGGCACTCTGACGCGATTCAGAGAGAGGATCTCACTGAGAGATCTTTTGAACTTCTGCCTCATGTTATGGGAGAGGTTCTTGAGGAGACAACCCTGTCAATCATACCTGATCTTAAAATAACACTTTTATATAGGGATAATCCTGCTCACATGACAGATTCAGGATGGAAAAATCCATATATTGGCACAAAGGCTACAAGAGGATATTTTCATTTTTGGCCAAAATACATCGAAGATGAAATGCCAGCTTCAAATATAGAATTTAAGATAAAGTTTGAGCATCCTAAATTTGAGGATAAAATTGTAAAAATTACCGTAGATAAAAGTGACAGTCGTCAGTCTTTAAAAACAGTTCGTGTTCCACTTGTTTTGCTTAAACTTAAAGCTGGTGTTGATCCTGTATTTTTAAGAGAAGAATAGCTTAAGGAAAAACTTATTCTTCCTAAAAAGCAACAGGAGGTAAAAGATGAAGAAGCTACCAATAGGCATACAGACCTTTGAAAAGATAAGAAGTGATGACTATATATACATAGACAAGACAGATATAGCTTTCGATATAATTACAAACTATACTTATGTATTTCTATCCCGTCCACGGAGGTTTGGTAAATCCCTTTTTCTGGACACATTACGCAATATATTTGAGGGGAAAAAAGAATTATTCAAAGGCCTTGCAATATATGATAAATGGAACTGGGAAGAGACCTACCCGGTGATAAAGATAAGCTTCTCTGGGGTTTTATCAACAGTGGAAGATATAAAGGCAATGGTCTTTGATAATCTTAAGGAGAATGAGGAAAGGCTAAAGGTTAACTGTGAAGAGAAGGATTCAGTTTCTGCATATTTTTCGCAATTAATTAGAAATACACATTTTAAATATAACCAAAAAGTAGTAATACTTATAGATGAATACGATAAAGCAATACTTGATAATATAGACATGGTAGAAAGAGCCCATGAGGCAAGGGAATTTTTGCGTGGATTTTATTCTGTAATAAAGGGCAGTGATGAGTATATTCGTTTTGCCTTTTTAACAGGTGTGACAAGGTTTTCCAAAGCCTCAATATTCAGTGGTCTTAATATGCTCACAGACATAACTCTTGATGAGAGATATGGCAATGTATGTGGATACACACAAAAGGATCTGGAGGAGAGTTTTAAGGAGTATTTAAATAAGATAAATGGGGATCTGGAAAAGATAAAGGAATGGTATAATGGATATTATTTTTTAAAGGATAAGTTGTATAATCCCTTTGATATATTGCAGTTTTTTGACAAAAATGGATTGTTTGATAATTACTGGTTTGAAACAGGGACACCGACCTTTTTGATTAAACTCATAAAGGAGAGGAACTACTTTTTACCTGCCCTGTCAAATCTCAAGGTGGATGAAAAACTCCTGAGTAGCTTTGATATAGAAGACCTTGACCTTGAGGTAATACTGTTTCAAAGCGGATATCTTACAATTGATTCTGTGGAATACACTCCCTTTGACACA
>MWCI01000018.1 GCA_002069965.1 Spirochaetes bacterium ADurb.Bin218
AAAAATCCCTCGAAAAAACGAGGGATTTTTTTTTCTTCATACCATAATCACACCGTATCCAGAGTGGATTTTGTAGTGGGTCGCAAGAACTGGCTATTTTCAGGAAGTCCAGGTGGAGCCGATTCACTTGCAGGATTTTACAGCATAATAGAGACAGCAAAGGGCAATGGACTTGAGCCTTACTGGTATATGCGCTATCTCCTTGAAAAGCTCACCACTTGCCAAACTGATGATGAAATTTATAAACTTATGCCAAACAAAATTGGCACTGATGTTATCTCCAGGTTCAGAAGTGGGGCTAATTAGAGGGATACGATAAACCATCAGCTTTGCTTTACATTTTTATCTCAACAGGTATGAGTCAAGCTCCTGTGCAGCCTTTGGAGAAAGATAGGGCTTCATGTACATCAAGTAGCTCCTCACGCCGCTTTCTATAATATTTTCAGGATCTCTTTCACCTGTTGCCCTGAGGAAGCTGAGTCTGTAGTCGCTTATGATCCATAAGTTTTCAATATAGGCTTTTCTTTCTAAATCAGAAGTGAATTTTTTTAGCACCCCTTTTTCTTCAAGTGTCAGTGTCAAGTTTGTGAGCTTTTCACTTTTGAACATGTAGTTCGCCCTGTATCTTCTCTCCAATTCTGGATCCCTGTCCAGGAGCATTGAAATGTCGTAATAGAAAGAGCGGTATTTGTAGTAGAGCTGATATATTTTTCTTATAGTCTCTCCATAATCTATAATTGAGAAAGAAGCGAGGTCACCGGTAAAGAGAGCATCGAATTCCAAAGTTATCCTCTCAAAAACCTTGCGGAGTATCTCCTCCTTATTTTTAAAATGATAGTAGAATGTTCCGGGGCTTATCCCGAGTCTATCAATTATATGATTTGTGGTCACCTTATGAGTACCGAGTTTATTGAATAGTTCCATTGATGCCTCTATTATTCTTTCTTTCATTCAATTTCTCCTTTACACTGTGACACCGGTTTTTCATATCTGAAAAGAGGTTTCACTATTTTTTTATACAATTTAAATACTGAATTGGTATCCAATTTTTACCGAGGCTGATACACTCACCCTTCTTCTACCAAACTCCTCGCCTCCGACTCTTACCTTATCATCATTCATCCTGTAGTGAATTGCCGCGAAGGGATCAATATAGATGTTCTCGGTGAGCTTCCAGACATAGCCAATTCCTGCTGTAAGAATGTTAGAGGTGAGCCTTATAGTGATTTTCACTTTTAGAGAAAATTTATACTCTTAGAGGCTGAGTATTAGTATTCTATAGTTAAACTTTATAATCATAATATTTTTCTAAGATAATTGATTGTAAACTGATGCATCATTAAAGCTTTTTAGATTTTTTATGAAAGCTACTGGGAAATATTTTGTTGAAATACTGGGTGAGTTAATAGAGATATTGAATTAAATTAAAATATTCAAAAAGGATTTTAAAATGCTCAAAAAGGTAAATATCAAAGATGAGGTAAATTCAGTAGATGGCCTATATATCTACAAAAAAATAGGCACTCTTAACAGTCATGTGCTAAGTGTTGTTCAGGTAGAAAACCGTACGCTTGATTTTCATGTACATGAAAAATCTGACGAGCTCTTTTATGTTATAGAAGGTTCTTTCCAGCTGGAGTTGGAGGATGGTCTGCTGACCTTGAATGAAGGGGAATTTGTAATTGTCCCCAAAGGGACTAAGCACAGACCCGTTGTGAAATCCCTTACAAAGTTTTTGATGATTGAGCTGGAGGGGACTTTAAACAAGGAAAATAGTGGCGATCTTTATGAGGATTGATAGAGTGGCAAGTTTTTATAATCTATGATTTTACGCAGTAAACAATATCAGCCAAAGAATATCGATTAAACTGTTTAAATGAGTTTTTTGTGCAATAAATTTTTATTGTGCTTGACTTTATTGTGTAATATTATATTGTATTCAATATAATATTACACAATATAAATAGAGGTGAACATGAAACAATACAATTGTGAAAACTGCAAATTGCGACAGAAGTATGATGCAAATCCAAAGTCAATTGCTGGAAGATTCTGGAAATGGCATATTAAATTCTGTCCTGGATGGAAATCCTATTTAATATCAAAAACCCCTGAAGAAAGAGAAGCTCTCTTTAGAACTTATGGAAGAAGGAACATTTAGGAGGGCTGATATGTCGAATTTATATGATATAAGTGTTAAAACTGCATCATTTCTTAACAGAGAACTATCCGAATATAAGGGTAAAATTCTGCTAATTGTAAATACAGCAAGCAGATGTGGATTTACCCCTCAATACAACGAACTGGAGGATTTATATAGAAAGTATAAGTCTGAGGGATTTGAGATACTTGCTTTTCCATGTAATCAGTTTATGAACCAGGAGCCCGGGACAAACAAAGAGATTCAGGAATTTTGTTCTGTGAATTTCAATATAACATTTCCAATCTTTGATAAAATTGATGTCAAGGGAGATAATATCCATCCATTGTATAGCTTTCTTACATCTGCAAAACCAGGAATTTTTGGTTCTAAGAGGATAAAATGGAATTTTACAAAATTTCTTGTAGACAGAGAGGGCAATGTTGTTAAACGATATGCGCCTATTACAAAGCCATCTAAAATTGAAAAAGATATAGTGAGGATGATTAGAGATAATTAAATGAATGATGAATATTTGCGACTTGATAACCAGTTGTGTTTTCTTTTTTATTCTTTATCCAGAGCAATAACCCGGATGTATGGCCCTCTTCTTTCTGAATTGGGCCTTACATATCCACAGTACCTGGTTCTTCTCATTTTATGGGAAGATGATAACATAGAAGTCAATCGCATAACAGAGCGTCTTCACATGGATACAGGAACTGTTAGCCCCATGCTTAAGAGACTTGAAAGTGCTGGATTGATTAAACGCAGCAGATCTATGGAAGATGAAAGAAAAGTTATCATCTCACTCACAAGCAAGGGGCTGAAACTTAAAGAAAAAGCTTTAGGCGTCCCTGCTGAGCTATTTTGCAAAACAGGCCTTACCATGGATGAATATAGAATTATGAAGAATAATCTTTTTGAACTCCTTACACGGATAGAAGATGCAGAAAGCTGCAAAAAAAATAAATAAACGCTTTTATTTATACGAAGTAATAGATTTTGATGTCAATTAAGTGATAGTGATCTAAAGAATTCTACAGAGAATTACGCACTGAAATAATTGAATTTGCTCTTGATAATTCAGGTTAAACAGTTGTTGGAGAGAGATTCATATAAGAAAAAGGCATTGATAGTAAAGTTAGTTGTATTGTAAGTGTTAAAAAACAGCTATGAGATAATAACCTTCCGCTTGTTGAGTTCGATACATTTATTGTTTATCCCATAGATTTTTTTTACAGATATTGGGTTAATTATTTGATTATCACCAGTTTTAAAAATTTTCCCATCTTTTAGTAAAATAAATTCATCACAAAATTGCAAAGCTCTGTTTATATCATGAAGGACTATAAGAGAGGATAGGTTCATTTTTTTTGTAAATTCTTTTATGATTTTTAAAATTTCAATCTGATTTTTCATGTCAAGGTGATTGATTGGTTCATCAAGTAGGAGTATCTCTGGTTTTTGAATGATAGCTCTTGCAATAAGGACTTTTTGAGCTTCACCTCCGCTGAGTCTGTTTATTGATCTAAATGAAAAATTTTCAAGAGAGAATTTTTTTATTATATAATCTACCATATGGAGATCCTCAATAGAGGGTTCTGAATTTATATAGGGTTTTCTTCCAAGGAGTATTGACTCAAAAACTGAGCAATCGGGTAGTGCATTATTAATTTGTGGAAGGTATGCTATTGTTTGAGCAAGCTCTCTGTTAGAGAAATCCTTTATATTCTTGCCTTCAATTTTAATTTCTCCTTTTTGAGGCATAATTATTCTGTCTATGAGTTTAAGCAGTGTTGACTTGCCTGAGCCATTTGGTCCAAGAAGAGCTGTAACCTTTCCCTTTTTTAGAGAAAAGGATATATCAGTTAAAATTATTTTTCCTTCATAACCAGCTGTACAATTGGAAAGCTGAAGCATTATACCCTCCTTCTTTTTATAAGCATATAAAAGAATAATGGAGCCCCAAGAAGAGAAGTTATTATCCCCACAGGGAGAATTACAGGGTCTAAGATAGTTTTTGCAATTAAATCAGAAATTAAAAGAAGCAACGAGCCAAAGATAGTAGATAATGGAATCAAAAATCTATAATCAGTCCCTATAAACATTCGCACAATGTGAGGCGATATTAGGCCCACAAATCCTATAATTCCAAGAAAGGCTGTGCATATGCTTATAAGTATAGCACAGAGAAGCATAGAAATCAACCTCAATGAAGTGACGGAAACACCCAAACTCTTTGCTGTTTCATTTCCCCATAGCAAAGAATTAAAACTCCATCGTTGAAAATAAAACCAGATAAAAGAGAGCATGAAGGCTATTGCGATTATTGCATTTTCGCTCCATCCTGCTTTGCCTATATCTCCAAATGTCCAAAATATTGTTGCTGACACCTGAAAATCAGCGGCAAAATATTGAATAAACATAGTGGCAGCATTAAAAAGGCTTCCAATTGCAACTCCCGAAAGAACAACCGCCTCTGGAGAGATGTTTTTATAAAGAGAAAGTCCAAGAATGATGATTGTAGAGAGAATGGCACCTACAAAGGCAGATATTGCTACAAAGTAGCTGTTGAAGAAAGTAACAGATTCATTTCCAAAGGAATGAGCTGTACCAGCATTAAAGAAAATTATTGCCATAGCAGCACCAAAGGCAGCACCATGGGATATGCCAAGAGTAAAAGGTGAAGCCAGAGGATTTTTTAATATATTTTGCATAACACATCCTGCAAGCCCAAGAGATGCCCCTGCCAATATGGCTCCGATTGAACGAGGAAGACGTATGTTGTATAGAATATAGGAATTCTCGTTGCCAGCAAAGAGGGCCTTAAGAATTTCAATAAAAGATATCTTTATTGAGCCAGAAGAAAGGGAGTATATAAATACAGACAAAAGAATAGCTATTAACAATAAGCCTGATAGTATTTTATAGAAAATAGACTTTTGATATCTTTTGACAATTCTGTTTTTATTCAACTGAGATTCCTGAGCTTGTAAACTTAACTTTTCCATAACCTTTGTAGCTTTGTTTAATTTCGTGATATATATCTTTACCCAAAAATTTTATAAATATTTCCGCTGCTTTATCTTTGGTATTGATATCTTTGAATCTATGGGGATATATGCTTTTTCCTATGAAGTAAGAGTTTAGAATTAAAATTTCAAGGTTAGTTCTGTAAAAATTGTATGGGAAGAGGGTTTTTGAATTGCCAAAAGCAGAGAGTTTTTTGTAAAATTCTGGATTTTTTTGATAATCACTTTCAATAAGGGATAGTCCTGCTGCATCTATGAATATATGTTGTGGATTCCATAGTATTAGTCTTTCCTTATCGATAAAAATATGGCCCCTCTGCCCAGCCTCATCTGCAACATTGTGAACATTTATCCATTGAAGGGAAGGGTAATATGCCTCTGTGCTTGTTATTCCGTGCGCTCCTCTTGCACTAATTCCTCCT
The DNA here is from genome assembly GCA_002069965.1 of Spirochaetes bacterium ADurb.Bin218. Taxonomy (GTDB): domain Bacteria; phylum Spirochaetota; class UBA4802; order UBA4802; family UBA5550; genus UBA5550. The sequence goes on from MWCI01000018.1 coordinate 5,598, forward strand.
ATATAGACGGATTGAGGTTTTTCATCCTTTGTGCGTTTGTTTAGATCTGAAATGGATAAATCTATGTAGCGATTTAACTCATTAGCTCTTTCTTTTTTGTTTAGTATTTCCCCAAGAAAGGAAAATGTTTTTTTAACCTCTTCAATATTGAATCCTGCTGTTCCTGCATATGCAAGGACAATACATGGTATACCTGTTTTTTGCTCTATAAGATTTGCATTATCAGCTTCGAAGGTAAATATAACATCTGGCTTGATTGAGATTAATCTTTCAAAGTCAGGAATTTTGCCAGGACCTCCTTCGCCTATGGTTGGAATTTTACTTAATTTATGGGATATTGCAAGCCAGTATGCTTTTCCAGATGAATTTATACCCTTCATCAGGTTTTGTTTTTCAATACCTTCTACTGCTACAACTCTGTCAAAGCATTGCATATATACTATATATCTTAATGATGCGCTAATTGCCACAATTCTTTTTATCTCTGCAGGAATTGTAACATTACGACCAGCCATGTCTTTTATTGTTCGTTTTTCAGCAGAAAGTGCATGGTTTGATATTAAAATTACAATGGCTGTTAAAATTTTGATTATGGTTTTCATGCAAATCTCCTTTTTGGTTTAAGTCTTCTGAAAAGGGACGTATGGCTTGATATCAATTACAGGTGTGCCATCTATCATATCAACATGCTTTATTCTGATGATGTTATCAATTACATCCACAACCTCCACAGTGGAAAAACCTATTGGGTTTGGTCTAACCGGAGAGCATGTGCTAAAGACTCCTCGCTCTTCCCCAAGGTGTGGAGGTTTTGCAATTAGCTTTTCTGGTGTAAATGAAGGTGAGTTGTGAAAGTAAAATAAAACATTAATAATATCTCCTGACTTTATATCCCTGATTCCGAGAAGGTATTCTTTATTTATTATAATTTCAGCCTCAAGGTTGGAGACGCTACAATGCCTTGGTATCTCTGAGTGGTTGTGCCTCATATAGCCTATTGGTCTTATGGTAAAAAATTCGTTATTCATTTCTAATCCATTTTATATGAGTTTATTGAGTATTTCTTCTACTTCTAAAATTGCCGTTTTTGAAGTTATTTCAGTTCCTTCAATTGCAGAGTTAAAGACATCCATGTCATAATGGACTATGCCTGATACTGGAAGGTCCATTGCTCTGGCAATTCCCATAGCCTTATCCTCTATTTGACCATAGGGGACTTTGTTAATTATAAGATAACGCTTTTTATCCATCACACTTGCAAGATCAAAAATTCTTTTTGCCACAGAAAGGGATTCCCGGGTTGGTTCACTTATAGCAATAACAGTATCTATACCCTTTTCCACACCTCGACCAAAGTGTTCTACTCCTGCCTCTGTATCAACAATCATTATCTCATTTTCTTGTAGCACAACCTTTTCCAAGAATTCTCTGCTTATGGCTCCCATGGGACAGGCGCAGCCCTCCATAGGCATATTGATCTTTCCTATTGTTATAAATTTTATAGACCCATGATCTGCAATGTATTGGTTCCCTATTTCCGCCAGGGGAAAGCTTTCATCTTCTATTACAGAGATTTTTACTTCTTTATCTCCAGAGGAAAATCTCTTCATCATATTTTGCTGAACAGATTTTTTGCCACCAAGGTATTCCATAAAAGCAAGGGGAGTTTCTTTAATACCAAGCATCTCCGGTAATCCAAGATTTGACTCATCTGTATCAACCACGCATACGTTAAAACCTTTCTTCTGGAAAGCCTTTGTGAGAGAGTAGACCATAAAGCTTTTTCCAACTCCACCTTTTCCACAAACTGCAATTTTTTTCATGTTACATACTCCTTATTTTATTTTCCCTGAGGTGAAAACCCCAGGGAAAAAAGAACCTTTAAAATTCAAAACTAACAGAACCCTTAACAGAGAAGGGAGCACCTGCATAATAGCTTGTTCCTGATAGAGAATCATCAGAGGCGCTTATGGCTGATATGTATTTTTTATTAAAAATGTTATCGAAATCCAGAGATATTTTTATGTTTTTGGCAATGAAATTTTCCCTTGAATAACTTAGCCTTAGAGAGGCTATATAGTATGAGTCAATTTTTTCATTATGATCAAGTGTCCCATATCGGGATCCCATATATTTAACTGAAGGGGTAGCCTCAAAGCCTTTATAATTTCCTGATATTCCTCCTACAATTGTCCATTGAGGAGCATCGACAATTTGTTTTCCATCATTGTCATACTCTGTGCCCTGATATACAATGTTGCCATCATATACAAGATGATTGTATGCAGGATTGAAAAATATTGTAACAAAGTCTCCAATGAAGACGTTCATACCTATCTCAGCGCCATATCCTTTGGCCTTGCCTACGTTTTGCTGGTAGCTTACTGGCTTGCTTGTAGATGTATCTGTGACGCGGTTATCTGTAATGTTGACCAGCAGATTTTTGTGCCGTGACAGGAAAATGGTTGGCGTGATTTCTATAAAGTCATTTTTAAATCTGACTCCTGCATCTATGTTGTGAGATTCCTCAATATCATAGCCCTTGAATAAGTCATTGAGAGTTATGCCTGCAGCCTGAAATTGAGTTCGCAGTCGATTATACAGATTTATTAGAGGCATATATGAGTATGGTCTTATAAAATTGCGGCCATAGCTTGAGTATATTTCAAAGTTTTTTGTAAAGGAATAAGAAACACCTGCACTGGGCAGCCATATATCATAATCCCTTGCTTCTCTGTCAAGGTCGCTTGCCCTTTGAAGTTCAGGATATCCGCTTGTATAGACTGTGGTATAACCATCAGAGTCTGAATCTTTAAATTTGAAATATTTTATACCCATTTGCCACTTAAAATTTTCAATGGTTCCAGAGAGTTTCCCATAAGGGCTGTATATTTTTGTATCCCCGGATGTTGCAAAAATGCCATAACCTCTATAGGTAAGGCTGCCATCGGAATTGATCCAGTAGTTCTCTGAATATATATCTGAATCTGAATTTTCAAAGTGATATCCAGCTGTAATCTGTGCTACTTTCAGGTCAGCAAGAATTTCTGATATTATCCCTTTTCGGTTTATATCTCTTGTTCTTTTTTGAACTCCTGGTTTATTTTGAATAGTTGCACCATCTTGTATTGTGGAGTCTTCATCGCAGAGATAGGGCTTTAAAGTTATGATTATTGGTTCCAGAGTTATTCCGATTTGTGCGAAGAAGTCGGCATTTTTGTGCTTAGCTTTATTAAATTTATAGTAGTTTTTATCCTCAGCAGGAGTGCCTGTGAGATCTTCATTAAAATCCAGTTTATAATAGTCCTCAAGATTTTTAGCCTGAGCATAAGTAAGAGAGCGGTATTTGTATTGCTCAATGTTGTTGTAATTTGCCCATAGCCTTACATCGACAAAATTGCCAATGGGTTGAACAAAAGTGAAGTTTCCGTTGTTCCTTGGTCCAAGCTCTCCGGGCCCTTTCCACTTGTCTTCATTTGAGTAAGAATAGGCTGCAGAGACCCTGCTTCCAGTTACAGGAATTGTTCCGCTATCAAAACGTCCATATATTTTTTTGTAATTATAGCTGCCGTATGATGGTGTTACTGTTAAGCCCATTTTTTCTTGAGCCCAGAGAGGTCTGAGTTCAATGGCGCCTCCTCTGTTGCCAACGCCAACTCCAAGATCAGATGGGGATGCTCCTTTATATATAGCAATGCTACTGAAGTTTTCCATGTCATAGACATAAGCACGGGGACCCATTGGATTGCCTCCATAGTTAGGTATTCCATTGACTGTCATAGCACCGAGGTATCCCCTCACACCTCTTATGCGGATGTTGTTTTGTTCTGCTGTCATATTTGCACAATCAATGCCTTCAAATACAATTCCAGGAACTAAATCCACCACCTCATATACATTTGCTTTTCCCTTTTCACCAGAGAGATTTATACCACTCTTTGTCACCTCTGTGCCAGTGTAAACGCTGTCACCGCTTTGTCTTGTGGGCACAAGAATGGATTTTGCACCAAGGACTATCTCTTCAAGGCTTAGCTCCTCAGATTTTTTTTCTTGAGCAATAGCTTTTAGTGAGAAGGTAGCTGGAAGAGATAAAATTAGACAACTAACAATAAAATTTCGTAGTTTCATATTTGCCCCTCTTTATTGTTCGATTTATTTTTTGTGTTATTTTTTTTATTATTATATTATTTGTCAATAATATATTATATATTTAATGGCATTAAAATAGATAATAAATTATTTTATATGTTCTATGTGTATATTAAATAAAAATTATTGATAAAAAATTATATAAAAATTATTATGGTGATAAAAATAAGAGGTTAGCTGTTATGTTGACATTATTTCAGAAAGGCGGACCTGTGATGTGGCCTATACTCATCTGCTCTGTAATGGCCCTTGCTATATTCATTGAAAGATTTTATATTATATATAGAGCCAATAATCGCATAAGAAACTCATTTGCTAATATAAAGACATCAAAAACCCTGACTCATCAGTGCAATAACTCCCTTGCATCTGATATGTCAGCTTTTTTGACTGGTGAGGAATCACTCCATGAGGCAGAACACAAACTCTTTCGTTTTGCAACACTTTTTGTGAGAGATCTTGAGTTAAGGCTTAACTGGCTTGCTATTATTGGCAACATTACGCCATTGCTTGGTCTCCTTGGAACTGTTACTGGTATGATTAAGGTTTTTATGTCAATACAAAACATGCATGGTCAGGTTAATCCCTCTGCTCTTGCGGGAGGTATCTGGGAGGCTCTTATTACAACTGCCGCTGGCTTAACTGTGGCAATACCATCAGTAATTGCTTATCACTATTTTGAGGATCGCATTGACAGCATTACAGGGGATATAAAAGAAATCATAAATCAAATACTGGAAACTCTTAAGAAATGAATACAGAAATAGAACACAGGAAGAAGATCACTGTAAATTTTAATATAGGCCCTCTAATTGATGTTGTTTTTCAACTTTTGCTTTTTTTTGCTCTCACGTCATATTTTGTGACAAATCCAGGTATAGAGGTTTCTCTTCCAGAATCAGAAGCGGTAGGTGATATAGATCAGGATAATGTCATTTTGTATATAACCAGGAATAATCAAATTTTTTGTCACGGTATAGTGGTTGGAATTAATGATTTGGAGGATTTTTTAAAATCCTCCAATAGCCCGAAGAAAACTGTAATCCTGAAAGCAGATAAAACAGTTCAGCTTGAATTTATTGTTATGGTTATGGATCGTGTTAAAAAGAGTGGAATAAAGGAACTTGTAATTGCAACAAAGGTAGAGAAATGAGTTTTTTTAGCAGAAAATGTTTGCCCTATGGGATAGGTTTTTCACTTCTGTTTCATAGCTTGCTACTCTTTGGTGGATTTTTTCATTTGCCATCAGAAGAACAAAAGGAAAGATTTTTCAAAATAACAACAGTTCTCCCTGCTTCTGAAAAACTTGCTGATATCAATAGATTTTCAAGAAGTGATAAATCCTTAAACCTTCAAGGAAAAAACAATTTAAATTCTCAAAACTCAGGGGATAATGGTGATAGCAGTGAAACTGAGATGATATATACAGAGATGATCCGTCAAAAAATACTTTCAAATCTTGTTTACCCCTTGGGAGCACGAAAAAATGGAATTGAAGGAAAGGTATATGTTCGCTTTTCTATAGATCGCTTTGGAAATCTCATTTTTGCAGAAATATCTAAAAGCTCTGGGTTTTCACTCCTTGATGATTCTGCCATGATGGCAATTCGTAACTCAAGCCCATTTCCTCAAATTCCAGAGATTATTGGCAAAGAAAGTTTATGCTTTGTCCAGCCATTAACTTTTACATTAAAAGAATAGAGCTGGTCTATGCCAGCTCTAAGGTAGGGGGAAAGTCTTACTCAAAGTTTTATTTAATCCAAGAGCGAAACCAATTTGATAAATTTATCCTCACCTTCACAACTTTATTCACGAGATTATTCAATTCTATTACTCTTTCTCCATATATTCATTTTTTCAGCTTCTTTTATAAGTTCATCTCTAAAATCAGGATGCGCAAGGCCTATGAGTTTTTCAGCTCTTCCCCATAGAGACAGGCCCTTAATATTTGCAATTCCATATTCCGTTGCAATTGTGCTTGTAACAGATCGAGGTATTGTTACCACTGATCCAGGGGTAAGTGTTGCTCTTATCTTTGAGTGGACCTTGCCTTCTTTGTCTGTATAAGTTGAAGGCAGGCACAAAACAGCAGTTCCTCCTTTAGATTCATAAGATCCCCATGTAAAACTTAAGGCCCCACCTGTTCCTGAATATTGTGTTTGTCCTATGGTCTCTGATACAGCCTGTCCGAGTAGATCTACTTCCAATGTTGCATTTATGGAAAACATATTGTCTTCGAATCTTACGTTGGAGTATTCTGTAACATATTCACCGTTGTATGAAGCCATGAGAGGATTTTTATTCATAAAATCCATTGTCTCCTTTGTGCAGAGGCTGAATGTGAATACGCTCTTGCCTATATCTCGCTTTTTTAATTTGTTGGTGATCTTGCCACTCATATACATATCATAGAAGGCATCGCAGAACATCTCACTGCATACGCCAAGATCTTTAAGATCTGATTGTGCAATCATCTTGCCTATGGCATTGGGAACTCCTCCTATTCCAAGTTGCAGGCATGCTCCATCTTTGATCAATGGTATTATATTTTCTGCTATCTTTACCTCAACGTCAGTTGGCTCTATATGAGGCATATAAAACATTTCTGGGTTTGTGCCTTCTATTATATAATCAATCTCATCTATATGTAGGTGCTCCTCTGCTCCACCGTATATAACCGGGAAGTTCGTGTTTACCTCAACGATTTTTATGGGCGAGTTAAGCATATCGCGCCTTGTATGAGCATTGGCAATTCCAAAATTGAAGTTTCCAAAACTATCCATAGGTGCACATTGTATTACAGAGATATCTCTTCTGAGAGAGTCATGCCACAATGGTTCTGTCCGTAGCTTTATAACATCTTGAAATTGTATTGGAATAAAAGCTGGGACTCCTGATGTAGCAAGCATTCTCTCAATTGGGCCATACCATGAGGTGTTGTACTTAAAATCACCTTCATTTTGCTTCTGAATCATTTTTAAAAGAACTTGTGGAACTGGAAGTATTGTTCCAACAATAAAGGTATCGAGCTTTTTTATCTCACCGCTTTCTATTCTCTCAGCAAGTGCTATATCAAAGGCTATTGGCTTTGTATGAAAGCAACCATAGGATACTTTATCACCATTTTTCACCAGAGCTGCGGCCTGCTGGGCAGTGATCAGCTTGCTTTTATATTTTCCATGGAGATTTGATATTGAGTAATTCATTGATATCCTCCTCTTAATTTTACAGAAAGTATAGACGGTTTTTATTTAAAATGTCTCGTTAATATATATTTTGACCATAAAAAAGTATATACAAAATATATAATGTCCATATAATTAGTAGATATGACTATTTTCTGGGGGAATTTGTGGAACTATTGAAAGCGCTATATCTGCAATACATATATTTTGGGCCTTTTTTTGTTTTTGTTCTTGCTATATCCCGCCTCATTTCAAAGGAAAAGCTTTTGCCGAATTATTTTTATTCCCTTTCTTATATGTTTATGGGCCTTGGCATGCTTCAGGTTTTGTCTTATTCTATCAAACCCTTTGATGGATACTGGTATGTCTCTTTTTTTCTGATTCCCTTTACTTTTGGAACTCCTCTTTTTCTTTATATCAGGTTTAGATTTTTGATTCAAGGACATAGCATCAAGGTTTCGCCTCTCGTGATCTTGACATTGATATCAATTGCAATTTTTATAGCATCAGGCCCTCTTTTTAACAAAAATTTTATAAGAGAATATGTTGAGTTGCGTCCACTACTTGAACCATCTTTCAGGACCTTGCCTATTTATTTTAAGATTGCCCATATTATAAATTTTTCCAGTAAGATTGTGCTTTCCTCAGGGCTATTGTCTCTCTTATTGAATACAGTGTATTTATGGAAGGATCCAGATAGATCTCGTTTGATGATTTCAAGGATTGCATACATTTTTACTATCTTGATGTTTTTAACATCTCTACTTGGTCTTTTTGGGGATATCTTTACCTTTGAATTGAGTAAAGCTGCTCTGGCTATGGTTAATACTGTTACTCTTGGAGTCTTCTTTGCCTCTCAGTATGATTCTGGCTATTATGCTATTTTTAAGTATGTCCGATCAAAAAAGAAATATGCATCATCCAAGGTGCGAGGTGTTGATATTTCTTCTATCCTGGAAAGGCTTAATACTCTGATGGTAGAGGAAAATCTCTACCTGGAAGATGATTTGAATATAAAAAAGGTTTCTGATCTTCTTGGAATAAATCATCAGCAGCTCTCAGAAATATTAAATAGACAATTAGGGATGAGCTTTACAAGTTACATAAATTCTTTCAGAATCAAGCAGGCCAAAAAGCTTCTCCTGGAGGATGACTCCCCTGTTATAAGAATTGCTATGGCTGTGGGATTTAATTCTGTTAGGACCTTCAATCGAGCTTTTTCTAAGGCCACAGGAGTATCTCCCATGGAGTATAGAAAGAGAAAGGGGTGAGCTTTTATATTGTTAGATTGCTTCGCCGCATAAGGCGAAGCAATCATGGGGGAAAACTTTATTTTCCAGATACGGGTATCAATTCTTCTTTACTTTTTACAATAGAATGGGTAATAAACCATGCAAGGATTGCCACTGCAACAATGATTCCTGCAGGGTAGGCAATTGCTGTTGAGAGTTTAAATCCCTCTGGAGCTATGAGAATATAGGTTGTGCAAACTGCAGTCATAAATGTTGCAGGAATAGTAGCTATCCAATGGAATTTATTGTGTTTTACCATATATGCAGCTGCTCCCCAGAGAACTATTGTTGCAAGGGTCTGATTTGACCATGCAAAGTATCTCCATACTATAGAGAAGTCCATGAAGTTGAGTCCAAGGCCTATGGCAAAAAGAGGCAGTGCAATTAAGAGCCTGTTTTTAATCTTTGTCTGGTCATAGTTGAAGGAGTCTGCTATGGTAAGCCTTGCACTTCTGAATGCAGTATCACCAGAGGTTATTGGGCATGCAATGGCTCCAAGTATTGCAAGTATGCCACCTACGGTTCCAAGTAAACCAATAGATATGTCATGAACAACCAAACCAGCTCCGCCTTTACCAAGAACAGCAGCAAGACCACCTATTCCATTAAAAAATGTCATTGCAGCAGCAGCCCATACCAGTGCAATTATACCCTCTGCAACCATAGCGCCGTAAAAAACTCTTCTACCATATTTTTCTGATTCAATACATCTTGACATAATTGGAGATTGAGTTGAGTGAAATCCACTTATAGCACCACAGGCAATTGTGATAAAAAGCATTGGCCAGAGAGGAAGTCCCTTAGGATGCATATTTGTCAGTGTGATCTCAGGTATAGGGCTTTGGTAAAAGAGAATGGCTCCACCTATACCAACAGCCATGATTAAAAGAACTATTCCAAAAATAGGATAAAATCTGCCTATAATCTTGTCTATAGGTAGAATTGTTGCAAGGAAGTAGTATGCTATTATTACTGCAAGCCAGAACCACTTATTTGCAAAAATTCCACTCATCCCAAGGTTTGCCAGAAGCCCGGCAGGTCCTGCAATAAATACTGTGCCAACAAGAACAAGAAGTATAACAGAAAAAATTCTCATGAAGTTTCTCATGGAATCGCCAAGGTAGATTCCAACAATCTCTGGAATGCTTTTGCCTTCATGTCTAACAGACAGCATGCCAGAAAAGAAATCGTGCACTGCCCCTGCAAATATGGTTCCAAAGACAATCCATAAAAAAGCCGCAGGACCATAAAGGGCTCCCATGATAGCGCCAAAGATTGGCCCAAGACCTGCAATGTTGAGAATCTGGATCATTAGAATTCTCTTCCATCCCAGTGGCACATAATCAACGCCATCTGTCATTGTAAGAGCTGGTGTCTTGCGAGTTTCATCTATCCCGAAGAGCTTTTCAACAATTGCCCCATAAATAAAATATCCTGCGATGAGAGCAACCAGTGATAAAAGAAAGCTTATCATATAAAACCTCCTGATTTTGAATTCTAAGAGCAATTTAGATCAAAAAAATTTTTTGTGTTAAAATTTTTCGTGAAAGGCAATTATCAAGGATAAAGTGTTAGTTTTTGAGGATAAAATGCACTGGCTATAAATTTGACTTTTTAAAAAAGGGTTATTCCATTTGCATAATCTCTTTAAAGTGCTTTACGTGATTTCTGCTAAGGGGAATTGGCTCTTCCTCATTTTGCAAAAATATTTGATATGCTCCATTGAACCACAGTTCAATATTTTTTATAAAGTTTATGTTTACTATATAGCTTTTGTGAGTTCTGACAAAGTTTTCTGGCAGAATTTCCTCAAGGTGCTGCAAAGTGTGTTTATAGTAAAATTTTCCATTTACAGTGACAAGGAAGGTCTTTTTATCATCAGCATAGGCATATTTGATTTTATCTATTGGCACAGGGTAAAATTTTTCGTCTTTGCATACAGTTATGATGGAGGTATTTTTTTTATCCTTAAAATCCTTAAACAGTTCTTTAAGATTTTTTTGAGAAGAAGTTATAGAGTTAGATTTATCGGATTCAATAAGTTTTTTAACTCTTTCAATGCTGCTTTTAAGCCTTTCTGTTTCTATAGGTTTGAGTAGATAATCTATTGCATGGAGTTTAAAGGCCTTTATGGCATGGGAATCATAGGCTGTCACAAAGATAATATATGGAGGAGAAGTGGATTGGGTAAGAGTCTCTGCAACATCAATGCCAGAAAGAAGAGGCATCTGAATATCAATGAATATTAAATCTGGATTAAGCTCCTGGCAGAGTTTAAGAGCCATTTTACCATCAGAGGCCTCTGCGATGATTTCAATATCTTCATATTCCTCTTCAAGTAAAAATCTTAGCTCTGATCTTGCTGGTTCTTCATCGTCAATTATTATCACCTTTATCATTAAGCTGCTCCAGGTATTGTTAGATAAACACTTGTGCCTTTGCCCTCTGTGCTTCTAAGTTTAAGTCCATAGGAAGGCCCATATTTGCAAATAAGCCTTTTGTGAACATTTTTAATTCCAACTGATTTAGAGCATGTGGTTTCGTCAAAGATATGATTTAGTTTTTCTTCATTAATCCCAATTCCATCATCCTCAACAGAGATAAAAATATCATTTCCATTTTTTTGAGCTTTTATTTCTATTGTTCCTCCTTCAACTTTTTGCAGAAGTCCATGTTTAAGGGCATTTTCCACCAGAGGCTGAAGAGTAAAAGGGGGGATAGTGCAATTTATATCATCTGGTACATCTATTATGACTTTTAGCTTTTCTCCAAAGCGTGCCTTTTCTATTTCCAGATAATTTTTTATATTTTGAATTTCATCGGAAAGCAAGATCTCTTCACTATGGTTAAGGCTATTGCGGAAATATGCACCAAGTTTTACAAGGAGTTCCCTTGCTTTATCTGGACTTGTGCGTATAAGGGAAATTATTGTATTAAGGGAATTAAATAGAAAGTGAGGATTTATCTGAGCCTGTAAGGCCTTTAGCTCAGAGATATTCAGTAGTTTTGCCTGTTCTTCAATTCTGCTGAGCTCAATTTGAGTAGAGAAAAGAGAGGCAAGCCCTTCTGCAAGTTCAACATCTACAGGAGTAATAGAGTTTTCCCCTGTTTTATAAATTTTCAGTGAGCCAATTACATTATCCTTTTCCATCAAGGGAACAATTACCGCGCTGTTGAGAAGGCACTCTTTGTGTGAACAGGAGATATCGTCTTTTTTATTCGCTATTCTTGATTTCCCATCTTTTAATACGTTTTTTGTTATCATAGTTACAAGGGGACTGCCCGGTATATGGTGGTCATCCCCTATGCCAACATGGGCAAGGATCATCTCGAGGTTTGTAAATGAAACAGCAGATGCCCCTGTGGTATCCTTTATTATTTTTGCAGCCTCAGTAGCTGTTTTTATGTTAAATCCCTTTCGAAAAATATTTATTGTTTTGTGTGCAATCTCAAGAACAACCTTTGACTGGCTTGCTGCAATTTTATCCCTCTCATTTGCTATCATATCAACTATGGCAATTAGCATGCTGATCCCTATAGCATTTGCCACAATCATAGGAAGACCTATAAGAGATACGAGCTGAAGTGCAGATTCAAAGGGCTTAACCATAATAAGTAATATCATCATCTGCATTGTTTCAGCAAGAGCACCTGTCCATAAGGCAAAGAGCCATCTTGGATTTGATTTGTGGAAGGCATTGCTTAGAATACCTGCAAGAGTACCCTCAAGGATGGTGGAGACCATACATGGAAAGGCTGTAAATCCTCCAATATCTATTACCCATCTGTGGAAGCCTGCAATAAAGCCAGAGAGTATGCCAACTACAGGACCTCCTATGAGACCACCAACAAAGACTCCAACTACACGAGCATTTGCAAGTGCGCCCATTACGGGAATGCCTGTGTATGTCTTTAATATACCAAAAAGACCAAAAAATATAGAAAGAATTATTAAATGTTTAATGGGTAGCTTATCCCTTGTTATTAATCTTTTAAAGAAATTAAAGCGTGATAAAATCACAGCTACAAGGACTATGCTGCCAATTTGATTTACCAGTTCTTCCAGTATAGTAATCATCTCAAGAACCTCTTTGTGATGTCTTAGATTATTAAGAGTATATTGTCAAGAAAGAGTTTTTGAAATTTTTTTGAATTTAACTTTAAGGAATTTCCAAAAATTTTGTATCACTCCCTTGATTTTTTTGTATATTATAAATATAGTAAAACCTTTAAATGAGTTAACACAGTTTTGAGGAGATTTTTATGGATTACATTAAATGGACTGATGATTTAAGTGTAGGGGTTGAGCTTTTTGACAACGAGCATAAGGAACTTGTAAGATTGGTTAATGATCTTAATCAGCTTATTTTTGTTGGAGATAAGGTCTCAGCAATGGAAAAGGCTCTGGCAGGGCTTATTGAATACACGAAGACTCACTTCGCAGATGAAGAAAAGTATATGGTCAAATACAATTATCCTGATTATCAAAAACATAAAGATGAGCACGAAAAACTTACAGCTAAGGTGCTTGATTTTCAAAAGAGACTCACAGAAGGGAAGGCAAATTTTTCCATTGAGTTAATAAATTTTTTGAGGGATTGGCTAATTCATCATATACAGGGAAGTGACATGCACTATAAAGCTTTCTTTAACGGTAAAGGAGTGAAATAGCATTTATACACAAATTATACACAAATGCTATGTTTTTTTATTAGCTCCATAGCAAGGAGGGGGTTTGCTTCATTTATCCAGTTGATCTTTAAACCCCTCCTTTCCATTCCTCGAAACCAGGTCATCTGCCTTTTGGCAAACCTATGAATCTCAGTTTTAAGCTTAGTCATCATCTCATCAAGATCTATTTCATTTTGCAGATACATAGCACAGTAGCGATATTCAAGCCCTAATTTATAAAGTTTTTGATAGGTGACCCCTCTATCAAGAAGCATCTTTACCTCTTCTATCATTCCCTCTTTAAGTCTCTGGTCAAGTCGCCTGTCTATTCGCTTGATCAATTCTTCTCTTGGGATTGATATTCCTATTATCAGGGGTTTTAGTTTAAGATTTTCTTGTATTTTAGGGATCTCATTAAATTTCATATAACGAGCAATTTCTATTCCTCTTATGATACGTCTTTTGCTTGAGAGATCTGTGGAGAAGTAAACCTCTGATGATTCTCTTTGCAAGATCTCTATGAGCTCTTCCTTTGAGAGATCCTCAAGGCGCTCTCTTAAGGCTTTATCCTCAGGGGCATCAGGTAGATTATATCCTTTTAAGGCAGATTCAATGTAAAGTCCTGAGCCTCCACAAAGGATCGGAATTTTTTTTCTTGATATTACATCCCTGTAGGCATTTTTAAAGTCATTTATATATCTAAACAAGTTATAATCCTCCAGTGGCAGGACTATGTCTATGAGGTGATATTGCACATTGCCAGAGGGCCTGTTGTATTCAACAAGGTCTTTCCCTGTTCCAATATCCATCCACTTATATACCTGTCTTGAGTCTCCAGAGATTATCTCTCCATCTATATCAGTAGCAATTTCTACAGCAAGTCTTGTTTTGCCAGATGCTGTTGGGCCTATTATAGCTATTATGTTATATTCTTCCATGATCGTTTCGGAGTTTTATGGTTTTTAGGTCATATTCTTGAGAATACATCACAAAAGCAAAAATATTTTTTATAGTAATAATAAATTATTTACAATTCAATGGCTCTTTGATATAATAAATTAAAATAAATAAATTTTTCAAGTGATTTGGTTATGGTGACAAAGCTTTCAATATCCTTTATTCCCTTATTGATTTTTTATCTTGTCTATTTTAGATATTTCACAGGTCTGGGCCATGCTGTTTCAAAATACTTCACAGCTTTTTTAACAGGAATTGCCTATGCCCTTTTTTTAATACTTATAGGAGCTACTATTTCACAATTTTTGTATGTAGTAAACCCTGTGATGAGAGGCTTTCTTACAGCAGGAACTGTTGAGAAGCTGGGAGCTGTAATTGTTTTATATGTCATCTTAAGGAAGTTCCCTGAGTTCTCTGTTACTGATGGTATAATAACAGGAATGTTCTTTGGCCTTGGATTTGCCTGTATAGAAAACTTTTTTTATGCCCTTGAGCTTGATAGTTCTATTTTGTATATAAGGATGATATTTTCTGTTCCAATTCACATCACAACATGTGGGATTATAGGATTTTATTTAAGTATTGGCAAGCTTTCATGGTCATGGTGGAACATTCTTTTTTATTGCATAAAGGCCTTTGTTTTTCCTGTTTTGATTCATGGCTTTTTTGATGCAGCTTTGCTTGCTGGAGGATTTTTTACATATCTGGCAGCTCCAATTGTAATATTTTCTGTTACCCTTCTTGAAATAGTTCTTGCCCGTTCTCAGAGCTTTTATCCAGAAAAGAAACTCAGGCTTATGAGTATGAACTTTGAGGAGTGGATTTGCAAGGATAGACAGCCAAGATATGACCGCTGGGTAAAGAGATACACAGGGATATTAAAATCAAGTCCAGCACCATTTTTCAATTGGAACCCTGGTGTATTTAGATTCCTCTTTGTTGTTGTTATGATAGGCCTTGCCTCTTCAGGTATGAACTTATATAAGAATCTTGATGACATTTATAAATTACCACTTTTGAGAGAGGAGGCTATATCAGTATTTGTTTTGTTTCCAATATCTGTAGCATTGGTGCTTATGATAAGTGGAGCTGTTAACCCAATGTATTTTGTTAAAAGCCTTATTCGACTTCCAATAATTGCTGATGTCGAGATTATATCCGATGGAGTTGTCCAGGAATGGACTGTTACTAATGATTTAACATCTTCCACCTGTTTTCTGCAAACAACAGAATCCCTTGGAACTGGAAAGGAAATATTTTTACGCTTCAAAATATCAAATGTTGAGTCTTCTATAATTAAAGGAAATGTTGTGTGGGAAAACCATACATTGCGTCATGAACCCTTTGGTTCTATAATAAGGATAAAGGCTCGAAGCCTGTGGTTTTTTATATTTATTATTCGATATAATATAGTTCGCTATTGGAAAGGCGCTGTTTTTATATTTAAGCTTCCAGGTTTTGATCAGATTAAGAGTTTTTTTTACAAGCCCCTTGTTATATCACAGGATGAGGAGATTTATGAGGCAGGTTCCATTATTTTCCGAGAGGGAGATGTCGGTGATAAATTTTATCTTATAAAAAAGGGACGAGTTATATTCTATAAAAAAAATGATGATGGAGAGATCATTACTGTTCATACTGCAACAACAGGGGAGTTTTTTGGGGAGCTTGCAGTTTTAGGAGATGAAAAGATAAGAAATGCCACAGCTTTATGTGCAACAGATACAATACTATCAGTTGCAACAAGGGATAACCTTGATGTACTCTTAACCAATAATCCAGGATTTGCCATAGATCTGCTTGAGACTCTTGTTAACAGGGTTGTACTTTCTGAGAAGATCTTTGTGGAAAGAATAAAAAAGCTGGAAGAGGTTAAAAATGAGAATCAAAGATTGATGCATGTTGCTGTTATGCTTATGCTTATTGGCCTTGGCTTTGATCCCTCACGGCGGGGTCTTGACATGAATGTAGATGCAAAGAGAGTGAGAAACTTTATACGAAAGATGGATGACCTTGGAGCTGCACAGATGGCGGATCTATTTATTACAAGACAGAGTCTACTCAGGCAGGGTAAAGATCCAAAGGATGATGAAAGCTTTATGGAAAAGGTAAGATTAATATTTTCAGATCCCTCCCTTGAGGAAGATGAAACAGATTGAGGAAGATAATTTATTTTTGTATATGTTTATTAATTAAAAAAGGCTGCCATGAGGCAGCCCCTTTTAGAGGTGTTATTTTTTATAGAACTTCAGATTCTTTTCTTCTGTTCCTCATATAAATTCCACCTATTACTGCAGAGATTACAATAAAGGCTGTGAGGACAAAAATTCTGTTACCAGGTTTTGTCTTGAGCAGGTATGCAGTTAAGTTGGACTGCTTAACTTTCTTTATCTTAATGGATTTGATCTTTATGTTGGCATCATAAACATCCTTTTTATAAGAATCATTTATCCATGTAAGATAAACAGTTGTATCACCTGCTGGGAAATTCATTGTGAAGGTTGCCTTTTTGTAACCCTTATCAGTTGCAGGTATTGCAACAGTTGCAGAATCATATTCAGAATCAACCTCTAACTTGAATTCTTTGTAGTTTTCAGGGAGAGGTAGAGTTCCGTGATTGGTTGCAACTATAGTAACCTGATATTGGCCTTCTTCCATATTCTTGAAGGTATAGCCTATTACCTGGTTAGCCCAGAAGGTATAAGCTTCATGCTTGTCAAAGAACCATCTGCCATCTGTAAAGCTGTATTGGTCGCCTTTAAATTTAGCAACAGTTCTCACCTTTTTAACAGGATCTTTTATCTTAATGAGAGCTACTTTCTTGATGTTAACGTTAGCATCATATACGTCTTTCAGATAAGCGTCGTTTTTCCAGAGAATGTTGAGGCTTGTTCCAGCCATTTTGTCCAGCTTAAGTATAGCACTTCCTCTGAAGTATGCTTTATCAGAAGCCTTAACAGATATTGATGCTACCTGCTCACCACCATTTTCAATTGAGAAATTGAATCTGTCATAGTCATCAGGGAGCGTACCAATATTTTTGGCAACTATAACAAGTCTATACCAGCCTGGTTCGCCGCCTTTAATGTTGAGGAAAAGGTTTTGATTTGCCCAGTAGGTAACTATACCACCAGTCTTTGTTCCACCGTTCCCTATCATAGAACGGAGATCTGCAATTTTCTTTCTGAGAACCTTAATCTTTGCAGCAGCCTCTTCTTTTTTAGCTTTTAAGTCAGCAAGCTTTTCTGCAGCTGCAGCATTTTTGTCTTTTAAAGCGTTCTCTGATTTTCCAGGAAGCTCATCTTTTTTTGCAAGGCCAGCAGGAATGTTAGCATTAGTAGCTGCCTCTTTTTCTGCTTCAAGAATAGCCTTTTCAAGTTCTTTGTAGCTATCTCTTGTTGCTTTAATCTCTTTTCTAAGCTCAGCGATCTGGGCCTTAATTGCAGCAACGTCAACACCTGGTGCAAGATCCTTTTCTGCAACCTCATACCATTTGCCCTGAGAAGAGTCAAGTTCATAGGCCAATTTGCTTTGATCTACAGCTTCATCATTTGCCAGATCCTCAGCAGTTGAACCTGCACCTGAATCTTCATTCCCTGCAACAACAGCTACCTCGTCCTCTGTTACAACGCCAGTTTCTGTTGCCACATCAGCAGTAGTTGTTGTTCCTTCCTCTGAAGATACAGTTGTTCCTTCTTCTGTTGTAGTTGCTGTTCCACCTGCAATTTCTTCTACCACTGTGATAGTATCATCTGTCACAAGTATTGCAGCTACATCTTCTGTAATTGTTTCTGTGTCTGTGGTTTCTGTAACTGTATTTGCCACATCAACTCCAGGATTGTCAGTTGTTCCTGCAGCGGTGGTAGTTCCAGTATCAGTTCCTGTATCAACAGTTCCTTCAATTGTAGTATTAACCTCTGGCTCAACAACAACACCCTCAGAAGCTGTAGTTGTTCCTACAACTGCTTCATTTGTGGTGCTATCTGCAACCTGATTTGTCACAATTGCAGCATCTGTTGAGCCTATTACTGCTTCAGATGTATTATCTGGAGAAATATCCGGTCCGCCAGCACCTACATTACTTCCCCCACCTCCACCGCAGGAAAAGAGAAAGCCTGCAAGAGCAAGGGATAAAATTGGAATTAAAAGTTTCTTTACCATTTAAGTTCTCCTTAAATTTACTTTACTAAGGACAAATATAATAAATAATAAAAAATGTCAAATTTTTTAAAGCCCAAATGGGCTTTTTTTGTAAAATATTGAAAAATTTTTTAAAAAGAACAAAAAATTGAGTTTTACCGACTAATAAGTCGTTTTTTTGGAGTAAATTTTTTTTAATTTTTGGAACTCAGGTTTTTTTATTGATTTTTTTGTTGAAAAATACTAAATATAAGTTTAGCTTGATTTTTAAAAAATTGGAGTTTTTTATGTCTGATTATGCTTTAATAGTTTTATTTTTTGCCATAGTTATTCCGTTGTTTATGCTTTTTTTTATGCTATATCAAAAATTGAAGAGTCTGGAGCAGAACCATATTAGCAATGAAGTATTGCTTTCGATGCTAACTTCCATAAAGCAGGAATTCTCTGACTCTGGATATAAAAGCAGAGTGGAGATGCAACAACGCCTTGATGGTATAGCAGAGATTTTAAGTAAGAGTCAGCAGGAAGCAATCATGAATATGCAGAATCAGTTTAAAAATTCTGCTACTATTATAAAAGAAGTGACAGAACGTCTTGCAAGGATTGATGAAACAAATAAGCAGGTTCTGAACTTTTCAAAGCAAATGCAAAGCCTTGAGAATATTTTAAAAAATCCCAAGCAAAGGGGGATACTGGGGGAATATTTCCTTGAAACTCTTCTTGCCAATGTGCTGCAGCCAAATCAATACAAGATGCAGTATAAATTCAGGGATGGAGAGATTGTTGATGCTGCAATTTTTTACAGGGATAGAATTATTCCTGTGGATGCTAAATTTTCCCTTGAAAAATATAATAGACTTATGGAAGAGACTGACTCAGCCAGAAGAACTCAGATTGAAAAGGAATTCAAGAGTGATGTAAAAAGCCGCATAGATGAAACCGCCAAATACATCAAGCCAGAAGAAGGGACAACAGACTTTGCCTTTATGTTTATCCCAGCAGAGGGAGTTTATTATAATCTCCTGATTTATAGCAGTGGCTCTGTATCTGTTAATACTCACGATTTAATAGAATACGCCTTTAGCAAGCATGTTATAATTGTCTCACCAACATCCTTTTATGCTTATTTAGAGACAGTTCTCCAGGGATTAAAGCAGCAAAAGGTAGAGGAGAATATTAAGGCCATAATAGAGAAAATCAAGGAGCTTGGGAATCATCTAAAAAGCTATGAGGACTTTATGGTAAAACTTGGTAAAAATATCTCTGCCACTGTTAATAGCTACAATAGCGCTGTTAAGGAATTTAAAAAGGTTGATAAGGATATCTACCGTATAACAGAAGGGGACTCTGGTGGAGATTTTGACCATAAGGAGATTCTTATTGATGATGGAGTTATAGATAAGTAAATTTGAGATTCATCTATTATAGCTGCACTTTTCAGTTATGCAAGGAAATCTTCATTATTAAGATTTAATTGAAAAAATATTTAATTTGAATATGCTCCAACTGAAATGTTATTATAAGGACCTCCAGAAATAGAAGTAACGCTTTGTGAAAAAGAAAAATTACCCTGGGAGTCGTTTTTGTATATATTAAAAGTTCCAGCTGTTAATGAGGGTAAAAAGAGATCAATGTCTCCATCACCGTCGAAATCTGCCAAAGCTACATCATCAGCTGTTTCTGGTATTGCAAGTTCTTTCACTGTAAAGGTTCTATTACCATTATTAAAAGCAATAATTGTGCCAATTGATGTTATTAGGCATATATCAGGTAGATTATCCCCATTGAGATCTGCCACTGCTACTTTTGTGGCATTATAGCTTAAGGAAGATAACCAATTGTAATTAAATGAAAAATTACCACTGTTGAATAATACCTGGATGGGACCTCCATTATATACCAGAACAATATCTGAACGTCCATCATTATCGAAATCAGCAGCTTTACAGTCTTTGAGATTTGGGGTATAAATACTATAGGTCTTTTGAAATGTCCCAGAACTATGAATATCGTTTTTCCATAGTGCTGATGAATCTACTCCTGATGAGATCGTTCCTGCAAAAATATCTCTGTATCCATCATTATCAAAATCTGCAGAGGCTATACATACAGATGGGGCATAAGTCCCAAATGTGATAGATGAAAAATTTTCTGGGGAAGCTATATTCAGGAAACATCTATTTATATAACCAGCCCCTGTGACAATGGCAATGTCAGCCATTCCATTGTTATCAAAATCATCTGCTATAGCATCGCTAAGTCCAGAGGAATCAATATAGGTTAGATCCGTCTTGATGAAGTTGAAATTTTTGTCGCAGGTCCATAGTTCCGGGTAATAATATCCAGGCATTGTAATTCTTAAAACAACTATATTTAAGTAGGAGTTTTTAGTGAATTTTCCAAAGAGGCTAAATTGGAAAGTGGAAGAGCCAAAATAAATTGGATTAAATGATAAATTTTTTGAGTATATTTTATTAGAATCTGGTATAAGTAATCGCGTTTCCATGGGTGTTGATTCAAGAATTGCAATTTTATAATTAATATTGGAGTTTTCTTTAATATCACTATACATGTCAAAGCATGATGGAAAAGAAAGCAACATTGCAAAGACTACAAATATAAAAAATAAAGTTTTTGAGTTAAATGTAAAATTTTTCATAACAGTAGCCTTAAAATCTTTTTTCATATCCTATAGATAAAAGTCCAAAAAATATATCTGCATTTTGTTCGTATATGCTTCCATACTCTATTTTTATGAATATAGAATCTTCAAATGTTAATATATATAAAAGATTTAATCCTGCAAGAGCCATTGGCTCAAATTTCATAACAGGCTTTTCTTTGTCTGGGGTGTATCCTGTTGGCAGTCCTCCGCTTATGGTTTTACTCTTGTCATCATAGGCTGATTTATTTAAGGATATTCCTGCGGAAATTGTTGGTGCAATATCTAAGTAGGTAAAGATGCTGAATCTATATTCATAATTTATTAAAAATGGGATAATATATCCATCATATACTCCAGAGGGATATCCTTCTTCGGTTTCTTCTTTTGCATTTAATCTAATATAACCTGTCCTGAAAGAAAATAAATTATTGCTTTTATCTGATGAAATGTAGTTAAGACTTATTAGCCCACCATAGCCCTCTGAAAATAGATCCTCAAAATCCCCAAGAGGTATCAGAAATACAGGGGCAAATGTTATATTAAAGTGATTGTCATAAGAGGTTGGATCATACCACTGAGTTGCATAGCTATGTTTATAGCAACGCCATATAATAAAACATATAGTTAAAAGAGTTTTAAAAAAATATTTCATTATAATCCGTTTTAGGACTATAGATTGTTTTTTACAACCATACAACTATAAAGCAAGGTTTTAGTTTTTACAAGTAAATTTTAACAGTATATGGTTTTTGTTTGTGTTTTATGGAGCTACATTTTGTCAAAAACTCTATATACTGATTAAAAAAATTCATCTTTTTTTGAATTTTTATTGTATGTTTAAGCTAAAAAGTTGTTGAATTTTTAAAAAATATATATAAAAATGTAATATCTATAAGATTTTTATCTAAAAAAAATTATAAAAATAAAAGATTGTGCTTTTTACAATCAGCTTATTGGGGATGATACAACATGAATGGCAGGCCAGCTAATTATACAAAAGATATAAGATATTTCTCTACGCTCTTTTTTTTAAAAACAGATTCAATCAGCTATATACTGCTAATTCCTTTGATGATACTATATGTCTATTCTAACCTTGATTTTAATCGTGAGCAGCTTGTTATTTTTATCTATTGTGCTATTTTTACAGCTAATTTATCCTTTGTTACAACTCTCATAAATCAATACTTTGTTTTAAGGCCTGTTGTAAGGTATTTTAAAAAGCTCTTAAAGGGTGAGAATTTTACAGATGAGGAATATGACAGTGCCTTTAAAAGGTTTCGTAAACTTCCATTTTATCACAGCATTGGTGCCATATTCAGGTGGACTATTGGTATGACTGTGGTAAATTTGCTTACAATGTATTTTGCAGATATAAATCATGTTCAGGCTATAAATATGTGGCTTCTGTTATTTGTAAATGGTCCAATGTGTGTCATTTTGTTTTTTTTGCAAAGTGAACTCTTTCTTCAAAGAGTATATGATAGTGGAGTTTTTCCTCACTGGGTGGATGTACCACAATTTTTTAGCATAAAAACTATCCAGAAACTTGTGTCTTCTATTGTGATTATAATGCTCATTCCTTTTTTACTACTCTTTGCTTATTTTCTTCATGTAAGCTCAAAGTTTAATATAAGCGAAAGCACTATATGGGGTAGAGTCTCTATCATAACTTTAATAGGATTTATACTTGCAGTGTATGTATCTATTATCTTGTCAAAGACCATAACAATTAAAATCAAAGGCATTAACTTTGTATTAAGGGAACTCAAAAAGGGAAATCTCTCAGTCCCTTCAAAAAAGTTGATAGTTATTGATGAGCTTTCGAATATAACCAAGGCTGTTTTTGCCATGAAAAAAAGCCTTATTAGCATGGTGGCTACTATCTCTGGCAGTGCAAAGAATCTGGAAAAAACAGCCTCTTTGCTTTCATCTACATCTGGTGAGATGGCTGATACTGCCAGGAATTTATCTGCCATAACAGAGGAAGCAAGCAGTGCTTATGAGGAGATGTCTTCCTCTTTTGATATGAATGTAGATCGAATTAAGGAGCAACAGGAGGAGTTTGCAAGGCTAAAAAATGTTGTTCTTGATATAGCGGAAAGCTCTATAGCCCTTAAAGAAAAGACAACAGATATTTTGGTCAGAATAAATGACTCCCTTAAAAAGACAGATGATGGCCGTAAATCTATGGAAAAGACAGTAGAAACCATGAAGGATATCGCGCGCTTTGTTGAAAATATAGATAACATGGTAAACATGATCACAGACATAGCAGATAAAATCAACCTCCTTGCACTAAATGCATCTATTGAGGCAGCCAGAGCTGGTGACCATGGTAAGGGATTTGCAGTTGTTGCAGATGAGGTTAATAAACTTGCAGATCAAACAAGCCTTCTTGCCGGGGATATAAAGAAAAATATCACAGAACAGTCTCAGAGAATAGGAAGAGAGCTTGTTAATATTACAGAGACTTCAAAGATAATGGAGCTTGTGCGTAACAGCATATATGAAACAACTCAGGTTATTGAAAATACAGCCTCTTTTACAGAAAAGCTCTTTGAAAAAAATAGAATCATAGAATCCAATATAGAAAGCTTTAGTAAAACTTCAAAGGACATTCTTGATTCATCAATGGAACAGCAGATAACTATTGAGGAACTTACAAAGGCTGTGAATTCTGTAAATGAATATGCCCAGGTTAGTGCAGAAAATTCCGAAAAGATTAATAACCTATCTGATGACTTAAATAAAAAATCCCATGAACTCATAGAAGGAATTGGAGTCTTTAAATTATAGTCATATTCTACTTAAAAAGCTTTCTCTGGCAAATATCACTATTTACATGATAATATCAAAATTTTCAGTAATTATTTTTTAACATTTTTTGAAAAATGTTAACATCAAAGCTTGACATTTTTTTGTATTTGTGTATTATTCAATTATTAAAGTAACTCTTATCTGTTTTTTTCTCCTTTTTTATGTGCGGGTAGGAGTTTTTTATTACGCAGCCGCACCCCCCGTTTACCGCTGGCGGCTGCGTTATTTTTTTATAAATTATGCAAAATATATCAATAAATAAAAAGATCTGACCACTGGCCAGATCTTTTAGAAAAATAAAACTAATTAAGCCTTGTTATTTCTTCACAGCTTTGAAAGATACTCTTCTTTGTTTTGGATCTTTGTCTGAGTATCCTTCGAGAGGTTCATTAATGCCTACTCCTTTGTAGGTCATCTTTGAAGCAGGGACTCCAGCTTTTTTAAGCTCATCGTAAATCTTTGCAGCTCTTGCCTTTGATACGCTCATCTGCATAGCTGTTGAATTATAATTTGCAGCATGACCTGTGATTTGCATAACATAGCCATCTGGAACTTTTTCAATTATGGGCTTAACCAGGGCAACGATCTTTTTCATGTTTTCAAGATCTTCGTTTTTGCTAAGTTTTGCGCTTCCACCTGGGAATCCATCAATTGAAAAATCTTTAACCTGACGGTTGATCATGCTAACAGCCATGTCGCTGTCGCCAGCATCAGATTTTACTTTTGGAGTTGTCTCCTGCTTTACTTCAGTTTTTGCCTGCTGAGTAGTTTGAGCACAGGAAAGTGCAAATGCAGCAGATACAACAACTGCAAGTAGTAAAGAGATGTATTTTTTCATGTCTTAACCCTTTAATTTTTATTTTTTGAATAAATTAACTATATTTAATAGTGTAGAAGTAGTCAAGAAAAAGTTTACATTATTATTAAAATAATGTTAATAACTTTTTTAGATTTTATAGTAAGTCAGCTCTTTGCAAAGTCTTGACAGAGAGGTTTTTGTCTTTAAAATCAGTAATAATTCCTGAGGATTTTTACTGTAATAAAATACTATTTTTAATGCACCAGCCATCGAAGGTTGCGAGGCCATATAAAGATTAAGGAATTAACATTGGCTTAAATTGAAATATATATTGTGTGGATATTTTTTTAAGTGAGGAACCATGAAGCCTGAGGAAATTGTTGAAATTCTTGTAAAGGCAAGGGAGGCCTATTATAACAGCGATAGACCGATCATGACAGATGAGGAGTTTGATTCTTTGGAGGATAAACTTAGGGAACTTGATCCAGAGAATCCATATTTTAAAACAGTTGGATTTGCTGCACCTGAAAAAGATAAGATAAAACATCCAGTTCCAATGCTCTCTATGGCAAAGGCCAAAAGCATGGGAGATATCTCTGCCTGGATGAAAAGAATATCTTCAGCAAAAATTGATGGATTTATTGTTGAACCAAAGATTGATGGCCTCTCTGCGACTTGCAGGTATAGCGGCGGCAATCTCAAGTATGTTGCAACCAGAGGAGATGGTATAACTGGACAGGTTGTTACTCACATTGCAGATTATATTGATGATATTCCGAATAAGATTGATTTTACCTACAATGACATTGAAATAAGGGGTGAGCTTTATCTGCCAAGAAATACTAATTTTGACACAGGAGGCAAACCCTTGAGAAATGCCTGCGTAGGCCTTGTGAATCGCAAAGAAAACCGGGATGAGCTTAGATTTGTTAGATTTGCAGTATATCAGATTTCAGGCCTTGATATTTACCGTGAATCTGATGTTATAAAGCTTCTCAGTGATAATGGCTTTAATGCCGTTGATTTTTTTGTTGCAGAGGGAATTAAAGATATTGAGCATTATTACGAGAGATATATAGCTGAGTTGAGAGATCTCTGGGAATATGAAACTGATGGTCTCATTGTATCTGTTGATAACAGAAAACTATTCCCTGAGATAGACTCAATGTGGATTGTGGATCACCATCACCACTATTGCATCGCCTTAAAGCCCCCTTCCCAGTCAAAGGAAACTATAATCAGGGATATTATATGGCAGGTGAGCAGGCAGGGAAATCTTGTTCCTGTGGCTATTTTTGATCCTGTTGTAATTGGTGGTGCAAATTTAGAGAGAGCAACTCTCAACAATTACGAAAATGTCTTGAGGCTTAAGATCCAGAAAGGTGATGTGATAGTTGTTCAAAGAGCCAATGATGTTATTCCTTTTATTGTTGAAAATAAAAGCTCCCATGGACGTAATTCAATGAGTGAGGAGCTTTTGCCAGAAAAGTGCCCTTCCTGCGGAAGCACTCCTGTAAGATCAGGGGTGCATTTGAGATGTGAAAATCAATTATGTGATGAGCAGATTATCCAGAAAATTATTTACTGGGTAAAAAGCTGTGACATAGAAAATGTTGCAGAGGCTACAATAAGGACATTATACTCCATGGGAAGAGTAAGGAGTATAAGAGATCTCTATAATCTAACAGAAAGGGACTTTGAGGGGATAGAGGGTTTTGCTGAGAAGAAGATTAAAAATTTTATTGATGAGGTAAGACGCTCAAAAAAAATGTCTGCCTCTGACTTTATAAGCAGGCTCGGAATCCCCCTTGTCCAGAAAAAGGCTCTTGTGAAGCTGGGAATAAATTCCATTGATGATTTTTTAAAATTTAATGATGACACTTACGTTATAGGCAAAAATATAATTCAGTGGAAAAATGACCAATCAAACATGGTTCTTTTTAAAGAACTCCTTGAGGTGCTTGAAATAGAAGAAGATACCTTAAGACCATCAAAGGGTAAGGTCTGTATGACTGGCAAAGGACCAGGAAAAAGAAATGACTTAATAAAAATTATTGAAGAAATGGGATATGAGTTTTCTTCAACTGTCACAAGAGATTTAGCTATTCTTATATGTGATGATAAGAATGGTAAAAGCACAAAGCTTGAAAATGCAAGAAAAAGCGGTATAACTCTTATGACCTATGAGGAATTTTTTGGAGATAAAATCATTGACAGCTAAAATTGCTCTGGACTTCTTAAAAAATGTATTTTTAGACAAATTTAAAATTTTCATCAGGTGGTTTTATGAAAGTGAATTCTGTAAAGGAACTCCTTGCTCTGGAAGGCAATGGTGAGGAAGTATGTGTTGAAGGTTGGATTAGAACAAAAAGAGATTCTAAGGAGGTCTCTTTTATTGCTGTAAATGATGGTTCATGCTTGAGCAATATTCAGATTGTTGTTTCTAAGGATTTCCCTGGATTTGATGAAATTGATAGTAGGCTTGTCAATGGTGCAAGCGTTTCTATTAAGGGTAAGCTGGTTCCCTCTCAGGGTAAGGAACAGAAAGTAGAGATTATTCCTATTACTATAGATATAGTTGGAGACTGCCCTGCAGATGAGTATCCTCTGCAAAAAAAGCGTCACTCCTTTGAATTTTTAAGAGAGATTGCTCACCTGCGGCCAAGGACAAATACCTTTGGTGCAGTAATGAGAGTCAGAAATGCAATGAGCTTTGCAATACATAAATTTTTTCAGGAAAGGGGATTTGTTTACGTTCACACACCTATAATTACTGGAAGTGACTGTGAGGGTGCTGGTGAGATGTTTAGAGTTACTACCTTTGATTTAAATAAAATCCCAAAGAATGAAGGTAATATTGATTTTGCTCAGGATTTTTTTGGTAAAGAAGCATCTCTTACTGTAAGTGGTCAGCTTGAGGCAGAGGTCTATGCTCTTGCTCTTAAAAAGGTTTATACCTTTGGACCTACTTTTAGAGCTGAGAACTCCAACACCTCAAGACATCTGGCTGAGTTCTGGATGATAGAGCCTGAAATGGCTTTTTGCGATATTCATGGAAATATGGATATGGCAGAGGATTTTATAAAATATATACTTACGTATGTTCTGGACAGCTGTCCTGAAGATATGAATTTTTTTAACTCCATGATTGAAAAAGGAGTCGTGGATAATCTTTATAATATAATAGAAAATAAGTTTGAGCGCATAACCTATAGCGATGCAATAAAAGAACTGGAAGCCTCAAAAAAGGATTTTGAATATCCAGTGAAGTGGGGCATGGATCTGCAAAGTGAACATGAAAAATTTATTACCGGAGAGATATTTAAAAAGCCAGTTATTGTTACAGATTATCCAAAGGAGATTAAGGCCTTTTATATGAAGCTCAATGATGATGGGAAAACTGTCCGCGCAATGGATGTTTTGGTCCCCAGGCTTGGCGAGATAATAGGCGGAAGTGAAAGGGAAAATGATTACAATAAACTGCTAAAGCGTATAAGGGAACTGGGATTAAATGAAGAGGATTACTGGTGGTATCTTGACCTGAGAAAATACGGCTCTGCTCCTCATGCTGGTTTTGGACTGGGTTTTGAAAGATTAATCCAATTTGTTACAGGTATGCAGAATATAAGAGATGTTATCCCATTCCCAAGATGCGTGGGAACCCTTGAATTTTAATATTTTTTGGAAGAGCAGAAGCTGGTTTTTACTCTTTCAGGCTTCTGTATTCTTCCTCACTTATGATTTTAAAGTATTTGTCTAAGTTAGAAATATCAAAAAGAGCTGATATTTTTCTACTTAAGCCATAGAGGTAGAAGTCTATTTCTTTTTTTTCGGTTTGCTTTGAAAGACTTATGAGCATTCCAAGACCTGAGGAGTCTATGGAGTCAAGTTTTTCACAATTAACAATAATAGTGTTGGTGAGGCCACTTTCTGATAAAACATCCCTGAATTTATTCTCCAGCAAGTCTATGCTGTGAATATTCAGGTTGCCGTTTATGTGTATTTCTATGAGGTTTTTTGCTTTTTGGATCGTTATTTTTTCCAATTTTTAAAGCTCCTTTTCTTTTACTTATAAGAAGAAGCTTTTGTTTTTTTCAACCAAATTTTGAAATAATAGTTCAGATCTTCTTTTTTTTCTTTATCTGAATCTTCATTTTCATTAGAATTTTCTTTTTTGAGAAGCTCATCCATTTTTAATTTTAACCTCCTTTTTATTATATAAAATAGCATTTTTGTAAATTACCATATTTAGTATACAAAAATTTTTTCTGTTACGTCAATAATTGATTTTTTTAAGTAATAAATAGCAGTAATTATTCCTAAATATAATTTTTAGTGTAAAATCAAGAAAATATCATCCCCGAAGCCTTCTGCTGGGGTTAATAGAGTATTTTCATTTTGAAAGAAATTCAGGAATTATTACTGAATAAATAGCGATTTTTTGTAAGATTTTCAAAGTTTAAAAAACCTTCTTGACTATTTATTTATAATTGATAAATTTTTAAATCTTAGGCTGTATACATATAAAGACTGGAGGTTTATGACAAATCTTTGCGGAAGTTCCTCTTTTCAAGTAAAGATTTATGATGCTGATTCAAAGGGAAGGGTAAAGATCAGATCCCTTTTTAATTATATGCAGAGCACTGCAGATGATCATTCTAAATCATTGGGAACTGCCATGGAAAATATGGCAGATTTTAATCTCACCTGGGTTTATGCAAGATTTTTTATCAATATTTTTGAATATCCCAAACTCTATAATTCTGTAGTATGCACAACATGGAGATCAGGTGTGACTGATGGGATGGTAAACAGAGAATTTATTATGGAAGATGGCTATGGTAAAGTTTTTTTAAAGGCAACATCTTCTCTTGCTTTAATTGATAAGGTCAGCAGAAAGCCAGTGGCAATACCAGAGTTTATTTCCCGTGATTTTGAAAGGACAAGAGGTAGGGCGTTGCTTTATAATAATGTAAAATTTCCAGTGGTGGAAGCCTATGACCATGAGCATAATCTTACAGTTAGATATGAAGATACAGATATAAATAATCATTTGAATAATGCATCGTACGGACAATTTGTTTTTGAAAGCGGTTATAGCTATTTTAAAGGTAGCAGGATTATGTCCGCTATGGATATTTTTTTTAAACATGAGGTTTTTTATAATGAAAATCTTTACTGTAGGTTGAAGTCTATGTCCTCTTTATCAGAAGGGAGCAGTCTCTTTCATAATATATTCAGTAGTAAGAGGGGCAAGACTGTTGCCTATGCTTTTACCCAATGGATAGAAGACTTCTAAGGCTGTAACAAATAAAAAGGGATTTACTATGAGTAGTGATTTATCAAATAAGAAAAGAGTTGAAATTGACCTTGATTATATAATGCCAGAGACTTCTTTTATTTATCCCCTTTACTCCTATGATGGGGAGAAGCTTCTTGATGAAAGGGAAGTGCTTACTCAAAGCAAGATAAAGGCCATAAGAGAGAAGTATGGGAACAAGGTATACTATTCTCTTTCTGATTCAAGGGATAGTAAAATTCTTCCATCTATTGTATACGATAAAACTCTAAATCGAAGCAAAGATTTTTTTGATGATATAATTTTTTCTGGCAAGTTTACAAAGGATTCTTATAAAAAAAGTGAGGAAATAATTGAGGATATTTTAAAGGACTTAAATTCCAGAGAATTAGTTGCCATCAATCTCCTTAAGGACATGAGGAATTATGATGAATATCTCTATTATCATTCTGTAAATGTTGGCCTGCTTTCAGCTCTCCTTGCCAGAAAGATAAGAGTATACAAAGGCGATGAAATTAAAAAAGTGGTTCTTGGTGCATATTTAAGTGATTTAGGCAAAATTCAGATTGATAAGAAAATAATTGATAAACCAGATAGGCTCTCAACTGAAGAAAACATTCAAATAAGGCTTCATCCTCAACTGGGGTATAATATGATTAAAATAATAGAGGGGATTGACCCTATTATTTTGCAAACAGTTCTTTTCCATCATGAGAGATTCGACGATGAGGGATATTATAGTTTACCTTATGAGTCTTTGCCTACATCACCAAAAATAGTAGCAATATGTGATACCTATGATGCTCTTACAAGCCCAAAGCCTTACAGACAGGCCTATTCCTCTTCAGAGGCTCTTAAGATTATTCTCAATTCTGTTGACAAGCAGTTTGATAGACATATTGTAAGCACCTTTATAAATCTTATGGGAACAATGCTTAATAACTCCATGAGCTTTTATAAGAAAGGTGATTTTTGTATACTTAATACAGGAGAGCTTGCAATTATCAGAGATATAAATTCTATGGATCTCATGAGCCCAAAGATAATTATCTTTGCGAAGTTTGAAAAGAGTGATTCTTCCACTTCTATTAAATTTTTTCAAAATCCAATAGAAGTAGATTTAATGAATGACTTTAACAGAAAACTCTCCAATATTATATTACATAAAAAGCTTATTGATTTAATAAGAGACAAGCTTAAGGAGAAAAAATTGCTTAGCGATTACTTCTATATGTCACTACCTGAGTGGCAGTAGTGTTATAGTGTAGATATATATTCCCTTATGCCGTCAAGGATCATCTGAATCCCCATTGTTGCAACAAAAAGACCTGTAATTCTGATTAATGCCCCTGTGATGTTGTGCTTGGAGAGATATTTGTTTATTGATGGAGATACCATCATTATAAGCAGGTTAATTGCAATAGCTACAAACATAGATAGCGATGTTACTCCAAAGCCGTAGTGAGCAGGGAAGGATACAGCTGCAGTTATGGTCGCAGGGCCTGCGATCATTGGAGAAGCAAGTGGAACAATAGACATATCCTCAAGTTTTTGTTTATGCTTTAGCTCAAAGAATATTCCCTTTGTAAGAGCATCAAGTCCTCTCATAAAAAGAACAATGCCACCAGCAATCTTAAAGGAATATATTTCTATATGAAAAAAATATCTTAGTATAAAGTTGCCTGCAAAAATAAAGATAATGAGAATTGAAAGAGCTACTAAGGATGACCTGAGTAAGATTTTATTTATTTGCTCCTTTGTGAGCTTTTCATCCAGAGTAGATACAATAAATATTTTGCTTATGGGATTTATCAGTGCCAGCAGTGCAACTGAGCAGTCCAGTATTTTACCTATTAGAAGTGTTCCCACGATTTTATCCTGCTGCTGATTTAATAAAGCCTGTGGCAATTTTTGCAAATTCCTCTGCATTGGAAATAATGGCAGGGTGAGATCCACTGTGAAAATAATGAGATTGAGCAGTTAATATTTCTGATTTAATTTCTGCATAGACATCAACAATTTTATCTTTGAAGAGTTCATCATCAAGACTTGCAGTAAGAAGAATTGGTTTTTTGATACTGGAGAGATCTTTATGAAAAAATTGCTTTATCTCCATAAAATGGGCATATATGGCATCGCTTTCATTATCTATAACTCTTCTCCATGATATTCCATGATTTTTTAGCCATATTAGCTTTATTGGAAGCTTTTTCTTTTGCCTTTCTCTCTCCACATGGATATTTGAGGCAAAGCTTTTAATTGCATCTTTGCCTGTAAATCCATCTGTAATAAGGCATTTAAGCAATTCAGGGTGTTCAAGCATGAGATTAAAAGCAGTAATTGCTCCACCTCCTGAGCCTATTACATTTACATCTCTTATGTCAAGATGAGAGATTAGTTCAGCTAAGGCTTTTGAGTTTTCAAACCATAGATCCTTTGGGAATTGTGGCAATTTTTCTGATTTGCCATATCCTGGGAGGTCAACTAATATAACTTTAAATGTGTTTAGATAGTATTGTAATACAGGTTGAAACATTTTAGATGAAAGAGAATTGTCGTGGACCAGTAGCAGTGGAAGTCCACTTCCTTTTATGTCATAGAAAACTTTTTTTCCGTTAAATTTAAAGTATGACAAGGTAGCACCTCTTAATTTGAATTTTATTTTGTAATGAAATCCCTCAGATGTTCCTTTATGTATATTTTTCTCAGTTCCTTTAAATCTTCATTTTTTCTATAAAAACTCTCATCAATTCTGTCAAGTTCACTTTCTGCTTTTGTTTTTAACTGTTTATCTGTATTACCATCTAAAAAGGCTTCTCTATATTTATTATATATAGAAATAGCATCAGTTGCAATTTTTTCTGATGTAAAGGCCTTTATCTCTCTTAAAGAATCTAAAAGATCGGGAATAAAAATTTTTCCCTCATTCATAAAAAATCCAGCAAAGCCCTCTGAAGAAACTTTTTCGTCAAAGTTATAGGTTATGTATATAATCTGGAACGATTTATTTAATTTTTTTAATGTCCGGGAAGTATTCTGATTACTCTTATTTATCTGAAGATCAATATAGTCCAGTATTGCTACTTCCAACATCTCATCTGGGATTTTGCGTAGAGTTTCTTCTGTCAGTTCTTTATATATTGTTCTTTTTTCAAAATTGGATGCCTCCTCTTCTATTCTGGAAAAAGGAGCGTCTTTGTCTGATTTTAATTTTGTGCAGCCTGATATTAGCAATGTTAACAAAAGTATAATAAATATTGTCTTTTGCTTAAGCATCTTAACCTCGCTTTTAGTTAAAGTGACTTTAAATAAATGGAGTGACTCTGTCAAGCACGCTATAGGCTATGTTTATTTCAATTGCAAAATTTTTGCTTGAAAAAAGATATAATAGCTATCCATTTTAATCCATGCTAAGTGAAATACTCAACTCTGTTATTTTATTTGGGGGTGGTCTTGCTCTTTTGCTTGCCTTTGTGCAACTCTTTCATGATAGGAGCATTTTTAAAAATATATTGCTTTTTGTTATTTTTTTGACACTGGGGATAATTCATTTTCATGTTTATATAACCTCTGCGACCCCTGGATTTAATAGCAATATAGCCTCAGATATCTTTCTTATTTCTAAATACTTACTGGGGCCTTCCATGTATATTTTGTTTCTGGCTGTTTTTCGAAAGGATTTTATCTTTTACTATGAGCTATTTTTACATCTTGTACCTGTGACTTTTGCAATACTTTTTGTAATAGTTGATATATATGGAATTAAAAATCCACAGGGTCTTGTCTCATCTATAAGATTTTATTTGCTTGAAAATTCTCTTCCAGAGCATCTTCATACTCTTGGCTTTGCCCTGCTTTTTGTCTATATATGTGCAATTGGCCTCAGGTTTGATATATCAATATTGAAAAGAGAAAAAAGCAACAGGCTTTTTATAATAGGCTTTACAGTTGTTGTGATGCTCTTTGCTGTTATTGTTTTGCTTATCCTTGGTATTTTTACAGGCAGCTTTTTATGGACGCGACTTGCGCTTACTTTGACTACTTTTTTCTTTATATATTGGTTTGTGATTGTGCAGATTTATCCAGAGATCTTTTCTTCCTCTATCAAAAAGAAAAAGGCATCAAGCCGAAATGGCGATTTACTTCATGGATTGGATCTTGACCTGATTGAAAAGAGGCTTGGCCAATTGATGGAGCAAGAAAAGCTATTTTGTGATGAAGATATTTCTATAAAGAGATTGGCAGATTTCCTTTCTATTCAGCCTGCTCAATTTTCTTACTATTTAAACCATAAGCTTGGCATGAATTTTAATAACTTCATAAATAGATATAGAGTCTATGAGGCAATTGAGATGATGAAGCAAGATAATGACCGCTCACTTCTTGATATAGCTTTTTCTGCTGGATTTAATTCAAAGTCTGCTTTTTATGAGGCCTTTACCAAAGAAACTGGTATGTCTCCTGCAAAATACAGAAGAAAATTTTTCCCCAAAAAAAAGTCCTGAATTTTTTTTCCAGTCGATTTTATAATTTTTAGAGCTATAATTACCCTGTTTATAACTAAAACAGAAGGAGTTGTCTATATATGAATAGGGAAGCTACTATCCTTGGTATTGATATTGGCTCTGTTTCTATATCCACAGTGCAGATATCTCTTTTGAGGGGAGATGTATTAAAAAGCTCTTATCTCTTTCATGAGGGAAAGATAAAGGATTGTCTGAGGGAGATTCTGGCTGATTTTGATTTGTCCAATTTAAGGGGAGTGGCTGTCACAGGTTCATCTCCAGATATTTTTACTTTTGCAAATTCTTATGATACAAAAGTTTCAATGATCAGGGCTGCGAAAAGTTTTTATCCAGAGATGAGAAGCCTTATTATTATAGGTGGTGAAAAATTTGGTATTGCCACCTTTGACGAGAGTGGGAATTATAAAAATTTTAGATCCAATAGCTCCTGTGCAGCAGGCACTGGCAGTTTTCTGGATCAACAGGCAAAAAGGCTTGCTATTAAAGATATTGAAACCTTTAGCAAAATTGCCAGTGAAAATAAAGGGGATGTTCCTAAGATTGCCTCAAGGTGTGCAGTTTTTGCAAAGACTGATCTCATACACGCTCAGCAGGAGGGATATTCCTTAAGTGAAATATGCGATGGGCTTTGTGAAGGTCTGGCTCGCAATGTATGTGACACTCTTTTTGGAAAAGAAAAGGCCGCAAGCCCTATTGTCCTTGCTGGGGGAGTATCAAAGAATCAGGCTGTTCTTGGGCATTTAAAAGATATAATTGGAACTGAAATATATGTCCATGAGCTGTCTCATGTTTTTGGCGCACTTGGTGCTGCTTTTTTGCTTGTAGATGATATTGTAAATGGAAAAGCTTATGAATTTTCTGTTTCAAAAGAAAATTTAATAAAAGATGAATTTAAAGAAAAGAAATATTATCATAAGCCTCTTAAGCTTCAGTTGTCACAGTATCCAGACTTTTCATCATTTAAGTCCTATTTATTTAAGCCCTCTGTCAATAAATTTGCAGTTGAAGTTGAGGTGGATATTTACAGGGATCTTTCTTTAAATGATATATGGGATTGCTATCTTGGAATTGATATAGGGTCAACAAGCACAAAGGCTGTGATTACAGATTCTAAGGGGGATGTTCTTACCGGGCTTTATACAAGAACATCTGGCAGACCTCTGGAGGCAGTGCAGTCTTTGTTTGAAGCAATTGATGACATACAGAAGAACTATAACTGTGAGTTTATATTCCTTGGTGCAGGAACTACAGGCTCTGGCAGAAAATTTATTGGTAGCATTATAAATGCGGATCTTGCCCTTGATGAGATTACTGCACACGCAAGGGCAGCCTATAGCCTTGACAGTGATGTTGATACAATAATTGAAATTGGTGGCCAGGATGCTAAGTTTACTACACTTAAAAATGGGACAGTTACTTTTTCTGTTATGAATAATGTCTGTGCTGCAGGAACTGGCAGCTTTATTGAAGAGCAGGCTAAAAAGCTTGGTTGCCCCATATCTGAATATTCACTTGTGACTGAAAATGTCTGTGCTCCTCTTTCCAGTGACCGTTGCACTGTCTTTATGGAAAGAGATATAAATCATTATCTTACAGAAGGCTATAGCAGGGAAGAGGTTCTTGCAAGCGTTCTTCACTCTGTCAGGGAAAATTACCTCACAAAGGTTGCTATTGAGAAAAATATAGGGAGCAAAATTTTTTTCCAGGGAGCAACAGCAAAAAATAGGGCATTGGTTGCAGCTTTTGAACAGAGGCTTGGCAAACCTATAATGGTTTCAAAATTTTGTCATGTAACAGGAGCCCTCGGAGTTGCCCTGACTTTAATTGATAGTGCTGTTACCAACAGTAAATTTAGAGGCATTGGCCTTTATAGAGAGAGTATACCAGTTGAAACAGAGGTGTGCAATTTATGCACAAACAGCTGTAAAATTAAGGTTGCAGAAATTGATGGAGAAAAGGTCGCCTTTGGTTTTCTATGTGGAAGGGATTATGACACAAAGCACTATGTTGATAAAAATATATCAGGCTTTGACCTTATAAAGGCAAGAAAGAAAGTTTTCGCTTCACAGCAAAAGGAGATCAGGTACAATTTTACCATAGGAATTCCTGAAAGCTTATATTTATTTGATGAGACCTTTTTCTGGCAGGAATTTTTTGGAAATCTCGGTATAAAAACAGTGACAAGTAGCAACTTCCGTGATGGAGTTAAACTTGGTAAAACTCTTGCTGGGGCTGAGTTTTGTGCTCCTGTTTCTCAACTTCACGGTCATGTGGCATATTTGCTTCAAGGAGCTGATTATGTCTTTTTGCCATCCTATATAGAAGAGAAAAAAAGAGATGGAGCCCTTAAAAGAAATTACTGTTATTACAGTCAGTATGCACCGGTTGTAATAAAAAATGGGGCCTATTTCGCGAATAAGGAAAGAATCCTTTCACCATTGCTTAAAACAACACTGGGCACTTTGAAGATAAAACTGGAGCTTACTAAAATGCTTGGAGCTGTTACCTCTGGAGAGATTGGATTTATGCAGGTATCAGCAGCTTATGATATGGCGCTTAAGGAGTATAAAAAAAGAAAGCAAAGACTAAAAGAGGAGTTTAAAAAACATAAAAGAGATGATATAAATGTTGTATTACTTGGAAGACCCTATAATTCTCTGTGTCAGTGGATGAATAAGGGAATACCTGAAATATTTGGAAAGCTTGGTATTGCTGTATTTTATCAGGATATGATCGAAAATAAGAACGATGGGGAACTTTGGGAAAAAGAATTGCTTAAGGCTTTTCACTGGAAGTTCGCAGCTGAGATATTAGATGCCGCAGTGGCTGTTGCCAGAAGCAAGGATCTATACCCTGTTTTTATTACATCCTTTAAATGCACACCTGACGCTTATGTAACTGAATATTTTAAAAAAATAATGGATGCCCATGGTAAACCATATCTAATACTGCAACTGGATGACCACGACTCAAATGTTGGCTATGAAACTCGAATAGAAGCAGCAGTGCGTTCCTTCAGAAATCACTATCTTGGCAAAGGTTTTGGAAAG
The DNA here is from genome assembly GCA_002069965.1 of Spirochaetes bacterium ADurb.Bin218. Lineage (GTDB taxonomy): Bacteria > Spirochaetota > UBA4802 > UBA4802 > UBA5550 > UBA5550. The sequence continues at coordinate 43,151 of MWCI01000018.1, forward strand.
GAGGATTGCTCATCTTTATCCCCCTCTGTAAAAAAAGACCCTAAGATTTTAAGGGATAAGGTTGTTCTTTTGCCCAGATGGGATAGCATTATAGGAGAATTTATGGTTGCCTGCCTTCAAAGAGAGGGTATTGATGCACGCCTTGTGGAGGAAAGTCAGGAGTCAATTCAACGTAGCCTTTCTCATAATACAGGGCAGTGTATACCTCTCAATATAATAATTCAAAATTCCCTTGATTATATTCAAAAGCATAATCTTGATCCAGCAAAGACTGTTTTGTGGAATATTGACTCCCGGATCTCTTGCAATCTTGGTATGTTTCCTTATTATACAAAGACTCTCCTTGAATCTTATGGGGAAATTTATAAGGATTTAGAGGTTTATGCAGGAAACATAACCTTTACTGAGATCTCCTACAGGCTTGGATTTAATATGTATCTTGCCTATATGTTTGGAGGAATGCTGAGACGAATGGGATGCAAGGTAAGGCCATACGAAAGAGTTAAGTCCACAACAGATTCTGTAATAGATAGGTCTACTAAAATTCTTGCAGAGGCCTTTCGCAAAGGGGCATCTCTTGAAAAATCACTTAAAGAGGTTATAACTCTTTTTAAAGGTATAGAAACAGTGCCTCATGAGCGTCCAAAGGTTGCAATCTTTGGCGATCTCTATGTGAGAGACAATGATATATTCAATCAAAATATTATCTCTGTTATAGAAGAAAATGGTGGTGAGGTTATAACAACCCCCTATAGTGAGCTTATTAAGATTATTGCTTTGCCATATATAAACAGATGGTTTAAGGAAGGGGATATTTGGGGCTCTTTGAGCTTTAGAATTTTAAGCCCAAGTTTGGAGCTTTTTGAAAGAAAATACTATCCCTTTTTTAATGAGATCTTACAAGAAAAGCCACATCTAAAGATTCCATCTTATAAAGAGGTGATAGGTCGCTTTGGGTTATCGGAGTTTCATACAGGGGAGTCAATGGAGAATATTTTGAAAATATATTCCCTGGTGATAAATTATCCCGATATATCCCTTTTTGTTCAGACAAACCCTGCTTTTTGTTGTCCTTCTCTTGTTACAGAGGCAATGGCTGCAGCAATAGAGAAGTCCACAGGAATTCCTGTGGTTACAATTGAATATGACGGAACAGGGGCTTTAAAAAACGATGCTGTTATTCCATATTTAAAGCTTATGAGAAAAACTTCAATTTTAAACCCAAAAGAAAGCTGTGCATAAAAGCTTAGGTTTCCTATTATCTGATTCTTTTTAAGCTGATCCCTTGGGATCAGCTTTTTTTATTGATATATTATGAGCTTTGGTTCTGGTTTAAGATTAAGAACCTGCTCTGGGGTCATAAGTGGATTGTCAAAGTGAACTCCCTTTTGATTTGAGTAGAAAAACCATAGCTTAAAACCTTTATTTGGCATATTGACTGCCAAGCTATTCATTTCATGTGTGCTCATTTTGTTTTCAGGTGGGCCCCAGCCTGATGTTGTATGTATGAGCATAACAGGGTATGTCATTGCAATAACTCTATCTCTTCCAATAACCATTTTGGGTTTAAATTGGTGGAAGACGAGCTGCCGTACGCCAGGTATATTATTTTTTATCATGTAATCTCTCATAATTATCTGTGCTGAGTTTATGTCCTGCGCAGTAACGGATCCTATTTCTCTCATAGGTTTTGTTGTGTGCCATTCAGGATCAAAAGCCAGATGGACATTAGGGTAGCGCAGATAAGGCAGAAGCTCTCGAATTGCCTCAGCAAGAGTATATTTTCCAATTTGATGATCAAGATAAAGAAGCATTCCATTGAGAAGTGTAAAGTCAATATAGGATTGAAGCAGTTGCTTGTTTATTCTGTTAATTTCACCTCCTGGCTGGCAGGTGCCATAGATTAAATATATGGCAGGGATAACTCCTTTATTGCCATTTATCTTATCGTAAGAGTTTGCTGTTTGCAAAAGCATTGGTGCCAATTCCGTTATTGGGTATCTGCCAACTATCCCCATGATTTTTGATTTTGGATGGCCATAGTAAGCAACTATGTGGTTGTTTTCAAAAATATTGCTTTGCAGAAATTTTTTCCCAAAAAAGTTATTGTAAGTTATAGTGGATATCTTCTGGCAATAAGAAAAAAGTGCTGATTCCTTTTGAGTTCTTTCAAAATAATCATATTTTTTATTTATATTGGATGGAGTTACAATTAGTGTTATTACAAAAATTATTAAAAAGAGACCTCTTGTCATATTCTATTTCTATCCTGAAGAGTTTTTATTAAAAAATCAAAAGATAGCACTTTCGGTCAAACATTAATTTTATAAGGTGATCTTTTTTAGTAATAAATTTAAGATATAACTTGAGAAAAATTTTTTCTTATTTATTTTTAAATAGACATACTCTTTTATATTTGTTTTTTGGTTAAATTGTTTTAATATAGTTATATTGGGATTTTAAAAAAGGGGACCTTTTTAAGCTAAATGGATTCTGCCATAGTTAACTGGCTAAAAAAGACCGAGATCTTTGCATCTCTGCAGGGGAGGGAGCTTTCTCTAATTGAAAGTTCCTGTGATGTATGCCACTTCAATCAGGGCGATACAATCATAAATGAAGGAGACTATAGCTCTTCATTATATTTAATTGTTTCTGGTAAAATTCACGTTGTAAAAACAGATAAATGGGAAGGTGATACTTTAATTGCCGAGCTGGTAGAGGGTGATTTGATTGGTGAGCTTGAGTTTTTTACTGAAGGCAGCTTTAATCATTCCTTTAAGGCTGTGACAGATGTCTCTCTTGTAAAATTCCCTTCAGATGATAAAAGCTATAGTGATCTACTTAAGGAAAATCCAGAAATATCTGCATTGATACTTTATCAATTCCTCAAGGTTTTCTCCTCAAGGCTCAGGAAAGCCAATATTTTGGTAAAGGACAATTCTGCTCTTGTTACAGAACTTAAACGCCAGGTTTACGGAGATAAGCTTACCGGGCTTTATAACAAGACATATCTGGAGGAAACTCTGCCGTCTCTTTTAAAAAGCAGAAGCAATCCAGTGGCGTTGCTTCTGATGAAACCAGATAACTTTAAACTCATAAATGATACCTTTGGACATGAGGCAGGTGACAATACTCTCAAAATAATGGCAGTAGCTCTTAAGAGGTGGACAGAGGGTTATGGCACGGTTTTGCGCTATATGGGAAATGAGCTTGGGGTTATATTGGAAGGATATGACAGAGAGAGAGCCTATGAGGTTGCAGCAGGAATATTAAAGATGTTTAACGAACTGGATATTTCTGATGCCACAGGCTCTAAGGATATATTCCTTTCCATGAGTATAGGGATAGCAGTTTATCCTGACCATGCAGATATTGCAGATGAGCTTATTGCAAGAGCTCATGAGTTGCCTTTGGTCGGAAGAGAAAGAGGCGGCAATCAGATTCTTTTCCCAGAGGATAGGTGATGGCACTTTTTTATAATAATCAAATAGAATTGCTAAAGGGCATAGCTATATTTCAGGATTTGCTGGAGGAAGATCTCCATTTTATTGCAAGTCACATGAGGCAGATTACTTTTAAGGCCGGAGATATTCTTTTTCAGGAGGGAGATCCTGGAGAGGAAATGTTTGTTGTCATAAAGGGTGGTGTTTCTGTTTTTATTAAGGATCAGGAAGAGCAGGAACTTGTGCTCACAGAAGTTAGAGAGGGTAATTATTTTGGGGAGATGTCTATAATTGAAAAAAGCTGTAGATCTGCCACATGCAGAGCTACAGAGGATACTCTTTTACTGGCGCTTCACGCTGACTCTTTTAGTAAAATCATTGAGGTTATACCAGAGGCAGCCTCATCTATTATGAATAGAATGCTTTCGATCATAGTTAAAAGGCTTATGCGCACTGGAGCCTTTATAACTCAGATGGTTCAGTATGGTGAGGAATCCCGTAAAAGAGCCATTACAGATCCTGCAACAGGCCTTTTTAACAGACGATACTTAGAGGAGTCCTTTGAAGGTCTTGTTGCAAAAGCAATAGGAGAAAGGCAAAGTCTAACTTTTGTAATGTTTGATCTTGACAGATTTAGCACTCTTAATGCCAGATATGGCCAGGAGTTTTGCGATAATCTTATAGTAAAAGCTTCTTATGTCTTTAGAGAGGTTTTTACAAAGGATGATATTTTGATACGTTATGGGGGAGATGAGTTTATATTCATTTTCCCTGATACAGATAAAGGCAAAGCTCAGATAAAATGTGATTCTCTCTGTGAGGCTATGAGAAATATGAAGGTAGAGGGGCATGATGAACTCAGGCTTACATGCAGCATGGGCTTTGCAACCTTACCGGAAGATGCCACATCTCCAGAGGAACTTAAGGATAAAGCAGATAAAGCCTTGTACATGGCAAAGGAAAAGGGAAGAGACAGAGCTATGCCATGGAATGGTTGAGCTTAATTTTTTGTTTTGCATTAAGAGAATGTTGAGAAATTAACATTGATAGATTTTATTGAATTTTAAGTTGGAGGTTTTATGAAATTTCTTTTTGAAATTTTCCCCGTTTTTATTTTTTTTATAGCCTTTAAGTTCAAAGGTATATTTTTTGCCACAGCAATAGCAATTGTTGCAAGCATACTTCAAATAGCTTTTTCTTATCTAAAAAATAAGAAGGTGGAAACACCTATGATTATAAGCCTTGTTGTCATAATAATTTTTGGCGGAGCAACTCTTATTCTTCATAATGAGATCTTTATAAAATGGAAACCTACAATTTTATATGGGATTTTTTCACTGATAATTTTTGCAGGCAGGATATTCTTTTCAAAGAATATCATGAAGGTGTTATTAGACTCTAAGATTTCAATGCCAGATGATGCATGGGATCGAATAAATTATAGCTGGGCTGGATTCTTTGCCTTTGTGGCAGCAGCAAATATATTTGTGGCATATCATTTTTCTACAGAAGTCTGGGTAAATTTTAAACTCTTTGGAATAATGGGATTGATGTTTGCCTTTGCCATAGTGCAGGCCTTGTTTATGTCAAAATATGTAGAAGTTGGAGATAGCGAATAAAAAAAGAGGCTGAGTTGTTATTTCAGCCTCTTCCAATAACTTAGGAGTTTTAAATACTAAGGCCGTTCTTTTACTGTTATAAATAGATTTAGTTTAGATTTATTTCTCCAGACCTGAACCTTTAAGGTTTTACCTATTGGTGTGCTTTCCACAATTGAGAGGAGATCACTAAAGTTTTTAATCTCTTTATCGTCAATAGCAAGTATAACATCCCCAGGCTGGATACCTCCTTTTTCTGCTGGGCTGTCCTCTGTTACCTGACCAACAAGTGCACCATCAGTATTGCTTAGTCCAAGTTCTTTTGCATAATCCTCAGTAAGAGGGACAATCTGAACTCCTATAAATCCACGCTTAATCTTTTTGTGAAGTTTTAGCTGTTCAAGAATTGACTTGGCTGTGTTTATTGGAATTGCAAAACCTATGCCTATATTGCCACCAGATTGAGAGTAGATCATCCTGTTTATACCAATGACCTCCCCATAAATGTTAAGAAGAGGACCACCACTATTTCCTGGATTAATTGAAGCATCTGTTTGAATGTGAGCCTGGGAGCCTCCCATCATGTCAAGGTCTCGCCTTGCTACAGCGCTTACAACTCCAACTGTAAATGTTCTGTCAAGACCAAAGGGGTTACCTATTGCAATAGCCCAGTCGCCAACCTTGACAGATTCTGAATCACCAAAGTAAACAGGAGTGAATTTTTTCTTTGAGTCAAGTTTAAGCAGTGCAAGATCTGTCCTCTCATCACCGCCAACTATTGTTGCATCAAAACTTTCGTTATCTACTTTTACCTTTACCTTATCAACTCCATTGATAACGTGATAGTTTGTGCAAACATAACCATCTTCAGAGATTATAAAACCAGTTCCAAGTCCAGTTCTTTTTTGGGTTCGTGGAGAGTCAAATTCTGGCCCAAAAAATTGTCTAAAGAAAGGATCATCAAAAAATGGATGCCTTTGAATTTTAATTGTTTGCTCTGTGCTTATAAAAACAACGCTGTTTTTATTCATTTCAAAGATTTTTCTAAAAACATCCTGAGCCTTGACAGCATCAGCAACAGATGCATCATTTCTTAAAGGAGATGAGCCACTTGCACCAAAATTAGCATTTCCACTTTTGCAAAAGACTCCAGTTATAAAAATAGCACTGACCAATAGCACTACAACTGGAACTGTTATGCCCAGAAGAAGTTTTTTATTTTTTCCCATAGAATAAACCTCATCTAAAAATGAAATAAATGAAACTTTTTAATTTTAACTTATATTACCTAAAGTTTATGACAAAAAAATTTTTAAGAAACTAATTTATAAGTTAAAAAACTCTCATAAATGTTAAAAAAATTCTTTGTATAATAACACAATATTTTTAAAGTTTACAAATAGCTTTTAAATAAAAAATTGTCTCTTATGCTTTAAATTGTTAAAATATAGTTAAATGAAAAAGAAACCGTTAATTAAGAAAAAGAAAGTATATCAGAGAGTACGCCTTTCTGCATTGAGAACAAGGCTTGTTTTTGTATTTACGATGATTTTTGCAACTGCATTTTTCTTTGTGCTTTTTTTAAGCTATAATGTGAGTAGGAGTTTTGTAGTAAAGGATATAAATATAGAGGTTCAGGAGGTCCTTAATGCTCATTCTGAAGAGATAGATCAGTGGATTAAGAGAATGGTTTCTGTTGTAAGTGCCCATGCTCACCTTATTCAATATGGAATAAAAGATAACAAAGATATTACATCTGAGCTTTTGTCTGGATTTAGCCGTGATGCCTTTTTTTCTGATATGTATTTTGCAACAGCCAGCGGTGAGTTTATTAGTGGAAAGGGATGGACTCCTCCAGCAAAATATGATCCAAGAGAAAGACCATGGTTTATAGCTGCAGTGGCAAAAAAATCGACAACTATAACAAAGCCCTATATAGACATGGAAACAGGGGCAATGGCAGTTTCTGTGGCCTCACCTGTTTATGATAGCAGTGGTGCATTAAGAGGTGTTCTGGCAGCAGATCTGTTGCTTTCAACAATAGCTGAGAAATTTTCCCGTATAAAGGTAAGGGGATTTGGCTATGCCAGTTTAATTGATTCCGATGGCTATGCCCTTGTCCATCCAGATAAGAGATTGCTGGGTAAAAATTTTAAAGATAATAATGATTTTGGTATTGCCATAAAGAGAATTCTGCGCCTTAAAAATGGAAGAGTAGATTATGGGCCAAATAAAGAAAAGTATGTAATCTTTACAACAATACCTACCACTGGCTGGATTATGGGCATTGTCTTTAAAAAAAATGAGGTTTATTCAACTTTAAATGCTTTGCTTAAAAATTTTGTTCAGATCTTTGCTGCTTCAATGATAATAGTGCTTTTTTTTGTTTTTTATTTTGCAAAAAGGCTTACTCATTTGACAGAGTTTCTTGAGCATGAAGTAGAATTGCGCACTGCAGAATTAAAGCAAAAAGTGGTAGAGGTTGAGTATTTATCTCTTACCGATCCTTTGACTGATATTGCCAATAGAAGGAAAATGCAGCTTTGCCTTAATGAAGAGATAAAGAGAATGGAACGCACAGGATTGCCTTTTTCTATAATATTGATGGATCTTGATTTTTTTAAAAAGATAAATGACACCTATGGTCATGAGGTGGGAGATAAAGTGCTTAAGGAGTTTTCTAAAACAATAAGTGCTCATATAAGGGCTTTAGATATTTTTGGCAGGATGGGTGGTGAGGAATTTTTACTTATATGCCCAAATACATCAGAGGCTGGAGTTTTAAATCTTGCAGAAAAGCTTCGCAAAGAGGTTGAAAAAATACCACTCCCTGATGGAACTAATCTTACGGCATCCTTTGGCTGTGCCACAAGAGCAAAGGGAGAAAGTGAAAGCAGCCTCCTTTCCAGAGCAGATCAGGCAATGTATAGAGCAAAAGAGCTTGGCCGTAACAGGGTTGAGATTATAAGATGATTTTAATGGAAGCTCTTTACAAATATTTCTTTTATGTCCTCCCTGGAAGGTGAAGGCTTTGTATTGGCTATATTTTTTGATGTCATAGTTGTATCTGTAAAGAGTTCAATTTCGCTATCAGAAAGACTTTCCTTCTGTCCAAGTAGAGAATCCATAAAGCTTTTAAATTCACCAGGATCTTTTAAGTCCATGGTGTAAAGAATTTCTGTTAGATCTCTGCCGTTGTTATGTAAAAATTCCATATATGCTGCCATTACAAGTCCATTTGCCCGTCCATGATCTATGTTTCTAAAATAAGTCAATGGGTATCCCATGGCATGGACAGCTGTTGTTGCAGTATGAGCAATTACCATTCCTCCAAGCATTGACGCATATAGAAGATTTTCTCTGTCTTCAAAGGAAATTTTTTTGCCCTCTGATATTTTTTTAAGGTGAATTGCCAGAATTTTAAGACTTTCAAGAGCAAGTGGTTTTATAATTTCACTTGCTCGTGCAGATAGATATCCCTCAAGGGAATGGGACATTGCATCAATTGCTGTGTTTATTGTGGTCTCCATAGAAAGTGTTTCTGTAAATTTTGCATCAAGGAATCCAATGGCAGGGAAGATCTCTGGAGAGGCAATGCTTTTTTTGTTATTAATCTTTTTGTAGGTGAGAATAGAGTAGGGAGTAACCTCACTTCCTGTTCCTGCTGTTGTTGGAACTGCAACAAGTGGCAAAGGCTTGTTTTTATATTGGCCACTGAAGAGTGACTCATCATCTATATTATTTGAGGCAAGAATGGCAATGGCCTTTGCCGCATCCAGAGGTGAGCCTCCACCTATGCCAATAATAAAGTCTGCCTTAAATTCTCTGGCAAGCTCTCCTCCTTTCAGAACAGTTTCTACAGAGGGATTTGCTTCAACTTCATTGAAGCGTATATATTCAATATTGAGATTTTTAAGCGTAGAGGATATTTCGGCAAAGGAACCATTTTTATCGGAGGAGCTTTTCCCTGTGACAATTAAAGCTTTTGAGCCTAATTTTGCAATTTCATTGGAGTTGGTCTTGATGCAATCTTTGCCAAAGAAAACTTTAGTAGGAATATAAAATGAAAATACCATAGAGCCTCCATAGAAAATCTAAAATAAAAAAATCATCAATAATTTTATCCCAGATAATATTTTTTAAGTAAAAGAGACAAGAAAAAAATATTAAAAAATGCGTAAGAGGCAATTTTAAAAATGAAGTTAAAGAAAAAATAAAAATCACTATCCCTCCAGAGAACCATATCTTGAAAAAAGCGAAAAAGTGTAATAAAACCTTCTAAAAAAGGAAGAAGTTAAAAAATGGAATCACAGTTAGAGAAAGAGAGAATATATTGGAAGAAATAAGAAGAGTTATTTATACAACTAATATAATAGAATCAGTTCATAGGCAATTCAGAAAACTTACAAAAACAAAAGGTGGTTTTCCAAATGAAAATAGCTTGCTAAAATTGCTTTATATGGGAATATTAAATGCTCAAAAGAAATGGACTATGCCCATTAAAAATTGTAGCCTTACCCTTTATCAATTAGATATATTTTTTGAAGGAAGGCTCGACAAATATTTAAAACTATAGCACAATGGTTAAAGGATATCTAAAATGACACGGAATTTTGGACAGTCTTAAATTTTGAGATAAAGATTAAACCGCTGCCGCTTCCTGTAAATTAAAAATTTATTTTCAAGTCAATTCTTTTAACTTAGATTGAAGGGTTGTGCCGATGTCAGATAAATTTTGTGCAGTGTGGTTTATTTCTTCAGCTACTGCCATATTGTTTTGTATGAGTGAATTTATACCTGAAATTGAATTTGATATTTCAAGTGTGATATCGTTGTGTCTGCTGGTATCTTCGGCTATTTTTTGCGATGATTCTCTTGTGGAGGATACCTGGCTCTGGATTTCCTCTTTGATCTTTTCTTGATTATCTATATGGAAGAAGATCTCCTGCAAACCTTTGTTTACATTATTGATGGTATTTGTAATTTCGTTAAATAGAGAGACTATTGAGGAGACCCCATTGTTTGTTACATCAACGCTTTGAATGTTTGCTTGAATGTTTATGTTGATTTCTTTTAAACTCTGCACTGACTGTTCT
>MWCI01000019.1 GCA_002069965.1 Spirochaetes bacterium ADurb.Bin218
GTTGGTAACCTCAAGACTAAGGCTGTACGTCAACCAGATGGAACTTATAAAATTTATGGAAATAAGATATTTATCACATCTGGTGAAAACGATCTATTTGAAAACATGGTTCACCCAGTTCTTGCACGTATAGAAGGTGATCCTGCTGGAACAAAGGGCATATCTATATTCCTTGTTCCAAAATACAGAGTAAATGAAGATGGAAGCCTTGGTGAATTCAACGACGTTCACTGCACAGGTATTGAGCACAAGATGGGTCTTAAGGGAAGTGCAACATGCTCCATGAGCTTTGGTGATAATGGGAATTGTATAGGTGAGCTCCTTGGAGAAGAGAGAAAGGGTATGGCTATAATGTTCCAGATGATGAACGAGGCTCGTCTTGGAATGGGTCTTCAGGGTGTAAGTACATCTTCTGTATCTTACCTCCATGCTCTTGCTTATTGTAAAGAAAGGATCCAGGGCAAAAACATTAAGGACATGATGAATCCTGATGCACCAAACGTTCCAATCATTCAGCATCCAGACGTGCGTAGAATGCTCATGTGGATGAAAACTCATACAGAGGGACTTCGCGCTCTTGTTTATCTTTGTGCATTTTGTCTGGACAAAGCTCATGCTTCATCTGGCGAAGAGGTTGACAAGTGGAAAGGGATTATGGAATTCCTCATCCCTGTATGTAAAGCATACGGAACAGATATGGGATTTAGGGTAACTGAGCTTGGAATTCAGTGCTTTGGTGGCTATGGATATTGCAATGACTATCCAATGAACCAGTTTATGAGAGACCTCAAAATAGCATCTCTCTATGAAGGAACTAATGGTATACAGGCCCTTGACCTTGTAGGAAGAAAACTTGGCATGCAGAAAGGCGCTGTATTTATGAACTACCTTTCAGAAATGAACAAGACATACGAGACATATAAAAATGACCCACGCCTTGCTGATATGGCTAAGATTGTTAAAGAGTACATCGATCTTCTTGCAGGAATGGGAATGTATTTTGCAAGCTGCACAAAAGAAGGAAAATTCATGATTCCAATTGCAAATGCAGTGCCTTTCCTACATCTTGTTGGAAATGTATCTCTTGCATGGATGCATATGTGGATGGCTGGAATTGCTCAAAGCAAACTTGAGGAGATATACAAAGCTAAGGGTATATCTGCTGATGACAAAAAGGCAATAAGAGAGCTCCCAGCAGAGGATAAGGAAGTTGCTTTCTATCAGGGTAAGGTTTATGGTGCAGAATATTACATCAATAATGTTCTACCAATGGCTAAATCTTATGCTGAGGCTATCAAAAAAGAAGATATGTCTATAATGAAGATACATGATGCAAGCTTTGCATGTGGAGAAAATCTTTAATATATAGGTTTAACAGCTGCCTTTGGGGCAGCTGTTAAATTATTTAAAGAGAGGTGAAAGCCTCTTGAACTGTTCTGTTCCTGATTTTTCAAGTATCATAAAGGCAATAGTTTCTGTGGGATAAATAACAGCACCCGCTTTTTCTAAAACCTTCATTGCAGCCTGCCAATCGCTTTTTCTCCTTGAGGCAACTGCATCGCAAGCAACAATTACATTATATCCATCATTTAAAAGAGATAGAGTTGTTTGCAAAACGCAGATATGAGATTCTATTCCAGCTATTAGTATATTTTTTTTGCCAGCAGCCTTTAATTCTTTTGCTATTGTCTCATCTTTCATGCAGTTGAAAAAAGTCTTTTCCAGGTTAGGACAGGAGCAGATATTTGCAAGCTCTGGAATTGTGGTTCCTAAACCCTTTCTGTATTGCTCTGTTATAATCACAGGGATATTGAATTCTTTTGCTGTTTTCATTAAAATCTCAGTATTTTTTTTAAGTATACCCTGAATATTATCTTCCATAACTTTAAAAAGTTTCTCCTGAATGTCAATAACCAGAAGAAGAGAATCCTGTGAGTTGATTATAAATTTATTCATGTTAGATCTCCTAATGTAATAAATCGTTTCCTATATTGTTAATTATAGAATTTTTTTCATCATTTTTCAGATTATTTAGTATTTTAGATTTTTGTTCTTCTACTATATTTCTGTCTGGATCCCTTGAAGAAGTCCGTCTGAATCCCTCCTGATTCTGGCAAACATCACACTCCTTATCAGGAACTGTTCCAGGAATAAATACCTCTTCAATTATAGAGGAACATTTAGGCCCAGGCAACAGTCCAGATATTGCACATACTCTGGCAGTTTCTAAGGCTGCATAGGTAGGGAAACCAAGTGCTGGATCATTTCTTAAGGCCTGCCTCATATATTCCCCCCAAACAGGAGCTGCAATCCCAGCTGCAGCCTGCCCTATCCCAAGGGACAGCCCCATCTTGTCATATCCAATCCAAAGACCTGTGGCTAAATTTGGCGTAAATCCAATAAACCAGGCGTCTTTCCAGTTATTTGTTGTTCCTGTTTTTCCTGCAACTGGCCTTCCAATAGATGCAGCTCTTGCTGTTCCTGAGGATATAACGCTTTGCATCATACTTATTAGCACCTGAGCTGTTTCTGGCTTTATTATTTGTATTGTGCCATCACTTGTCTTTTTTTCTATAATAGCTGTTATTTCTTCTTCATTGTTTTCTATTATTTTGCCATCCCGGTTTTTTATATACCTTATGGCAAAGGGGATAACATCTCTGCCGCCATTGGCAATAATAGCATAGGCCCTGGTCATCTCAAAGGGAGTAACCTCAAAGGAACCAAGTGCAATGGAAAGATTTCTCGGTATGCGATTTTTTCTTTCAGCATCATTAAATCTTAGCAGCTTCCCATAATAATTCAGCACTGTGTCAATTCCGATGGTCTCTGCAATTCTTATGGAGACAACGTTTATTGATTTTTCCAGAGCTCGTCTGAGTCTCACAAAACCATAATACTCACCTTCGTAGTTTTCAGGTATCCAGTCTCCCCCCTCTGTATCAAAATAAATAACTGGTGAATCAAGGACAGTTGTTGCAGCTGTGAATTTTCCAGACTCAATGGCTGCACTGTAGAGGAGTGGCTTTATAGATGAACCAGGCTGGCGTTTGGCCTGCATAGTTCTATTGAGTTGATTTATAGAAGAGAATTCACCACCTCCAATCATGGCTTCAATATAACCATTTTGAGGATTAATAGAGATAATGCAACCCTCCACTCTTTGCATTTCCCTATCCTGGCTGTAAGTTGATTTATATTTATCGATAAAATCTGATATACTGTCAAGACCGCCAAGGAAGTTTAGAGCCTCCAGTTCTTCTATAACCTGAGCTCTGAGGTGTGAATTGAGTTTTACTGTTTCAAGAGAGCCTTTTTTTGCAAAGTCTCCTGAGTTCGTTATATATGAGATTAAGGCAACTTCGTCAGAGAAGTTACTTATAACAAAATCATCGTTTTTAAAAGAAAGGCTTCCAGATATGGCGCTCTGGCGATCCAGTGCCTCCTTGAGAATCCTCTGACCTGCCATCTGCTTGTTAATGTCAAGTGTTGTGTAAACAGATAGCCCCTCACTATAAACAACATCTTCACCGTATTTTTTTATTAGCTCTCTCCTTATGTATTCTGTAAACCATGGTGCTTTGTCAATTCTGGAACTGAAGGTTGTTATTGTTGGAGGAATATCTCCAATTTTATATAGATAGTCTGGCCAGAAGTCGAGGAATGCCTTTTCTGCCTGTTCTACTGTTATGTATCCCATTTCTACCATTTTTGCAAGGACAATCTTATGACGTGTAATTGAGGCCTTTGGATATTTAATTGGTGAGTAAAGATTAGGAGCAGAGGGCAGGGTCGCAAGGAGTGCACACTCTGCAAGATTTAAATCCCATACATCTTTTTGAAAGTAAAGCTTTGCTGCTGCCTGAACGCCATAGGCACCATGGCCTAAGAATATCTGATTCAGGTAGAGGTTAAGTATTTGTTCTTTGGTAAATTTTGATTCTATCATGAGAGCTATAAAGGCCTCTTTTATTTTTCTGTAAATATTTCGCTCTCTTGATGTAAGCAATATCTTTGCAAGCTGCTGAGTTATTGTGCTTCCCCCTTGCTTGATGCTTCCAGAAAAGAGGTTTACAAAGAAAGCCCTGACAATCCCTTTTGGATTTACTCCCCAGTGGTCATAGAATTCATTGTCTTCAATTGCCACAAAGGCATTGACGAGATCCTTTGGAATTTTTTCAAAGGGGACTATCTCTCTCTTTTCTTTGAAAAGCTCAGAGATTAATATGCCGTTTTTATCGTAAATTCTTGTTGTAATATCTGGCTGATATGCAGCAAGTGCCTTCACCCTGTTGAAGTCTATAATGAGTATAACGATAAAGGCTATTATTATCCCGGCAATAAGTCCACTTATTATAGCTTTGTAATTGCGGATTAATGATGGGATATTTTTTAATTTTTCAATTGCAAGTGAGAGCAAAGATCTAAATATCTCGGATAAAAAGGCAATGTCAAAACCTTTTAAGTTCCATCTGTTGCTTTTGAGACTATAGCTTTTTCTTTTTACATCTATGTTTTCAGGAAAAGCATACTTGCTTTTCTTTTTAGCTGCTGGTGTGCCAAAGTTTTTCCCGCCGTATTTTCCCATTGTAACTTTTCCCTATTAAAAAATAAATAACTCAGGCAAGTAATTAAAAATATTGAATACTTTACGCATAATTATCTATTCCATTGATTGAGGACAAATATTTTTTTTGAAAAAAACAAAAAAATCAAAGTGAATAATAATTGATTCATATTTTAAAATAAATATCTATAAATACTTATAAATGTCTATAATTTCCTTTAAAAGCCTTATTGCTCCTTTGGTATTTGGTCGACTCTTTCAGTGAAACGGGTTATTTACAATGCAATCATGGACGATTGCATTTAAGTTCAAGGAGGAATGAAATGATTATAAATCACAACATTGCTGCTATATTCTCTCATAGGACTTTAAAGTTCCATGACTGGAGCATGACAAAGGATATCGAAAAACTTTCTTCTGGAATGCGCATAAATAAAGCAGGTGATGATGCTTCTGGTCTTGCAGTTTCAGAGAAGATGAGATCTCAGATTCAGGGTCTTCGCCAGGCAGAGCGTAACACTGAAGATGGTATGTCACTCATTCAGACTGCTGAAGGTTATCTTACAGAAACTCATGAAATACTTCAGAGGATAAGAGTTCTGGCTGTTCAGGCAGCAAACGGAACTTATACAGATGAGGATAGGCAACTCATTCAGGTTGAGGTATCTGAGCTTGTTGATGAGATCGACCGAATTGCTTCCCAGGCAGAATTCAACAAAATGAAGCTTCTTACTGGATCCTTTGCAAGATTGCATCCAACTGCATCCATGTGGTTCCATATGGGACCAAATATGCACCAGAGAGAAAGGGTTTTCATTGAGACAATGACAACTGCTGCTCTGGGTCTTAGAAACCCCACTGTTTTGACCTTTATCTCCCTTTCTACTCCCGGAAAGGCAAATGCTGTAATTGGTCTTGCAGATGAGGCTTTAAGGATTATATCCAAACAGAGGGCTGACCTTGGTGCTTATTACAACAGGCTTGAGCATGCAGCTAAAGGGCTTATGAATGCCTATGAAAATGTTCAGGCTTCTGAATCAAGGATTAGAGATACTGATATGGCTGAGCAGATGTCTTCCTTTACAAGATATCAGATACTTTCTCAGGCTGCAACCTCAATGCTTGCACAGGCCAATGCTAAGTCACAGACAGTATTGCAACTACTTAAATAAATACCTGAGACAACATCGCAGTACCATTTTGGAAAAACGCCGGCCTCTCCCAACCGGCGTTTTGATTTGTATGTTTTTTTGTAACTTTTCTTTTTCTATTGACTCTTAAAAATTAAAATATATAATCCGCTAAAATGACCCTTTTATCTTCGTTTTACCCCTTGATTATAAATTAACAAGGAGATTATTAGCTTATGAGAATGGATAGGCTGACTTTACGTGCGCAGGATGTAATTAACAATGCGCAAAATATAGCTACAGAAAATAACAGCTATGAAATACATCCAGAGCATTTACTTAAAGCTCTTGTAGATCAGGATGGCGGGATTTTTACCTCTATTGCTGATAAAATAGGTGCGCCTTTAAGAGATATTAAAAGAGAGGTTGATAGTTATGTTAAAACTATGCCCCGTCAGGTGGGAGGTGGTCCTGGCGGAGCAGCCCTTGCTTCTAAAACAAGGGATGTTTTAAATGCTGCATGGAATCATGCTGTAAAGCTCGGTGACCAGTTTATGAGCACAGAGCACATTATTCTGGCTTTGTCTGAGGTGGATTCAACCAAGGCTAAGCAGATTCTTAATTCTTATGGGCTTATTACTGACAATATCCTCAGGGTGTTGATGGATATAAGAGGAAATAAAAAAGCAGATGATGAAAACGCAGAGGATAAATACAATGCCCTTAGCAGATACGGAAGGGATCTCACTGATTATGCAAGGCTCAATAAACTTGATCCTGTAATAGGAAGAGATGAAGAGATTCGCAGGGTTATGCAGGTCCTTACAAGGAGGACAAAGAATAATCCTGTCTTAATTGGAGAGCCAGGTGTTGGTAAGACTGCAATTGTAGAGGGATTGGCTCAGAGAATGGTTGCAGGGGATGTCCCTGAAAATCTTAAGAATAAAAGGCTTGTGGCACTTGACATGGGCGCCTTGATTGCAGGGGCAAAATTCAGAGGAGAATTTGAAGAAAGGCTAAAGAGTGTAATCCAGGAGGTAGAGGAATCCTCCGGTGAGATTATACTCTTTATTGATGAACTTCATACTCTCATTGGCGCTGGTGCTGCTGAGGGGGCAATGGATGCCTCCAACATGCTAAAGCCGGCTCTTGCAAGGGGACAGATGAGAACCATAGGAGCCACAACATTGGCTGAGTATCAAAAATATATCGAAAAGGATAAGGCCCTTGAGAGAAGATTTCAGCCTGTGTACACAAGTGAGCCCTCTGTTGAGGATACTATTGCAATACTCCGTGGCCTTAAAGAAAAATATGAGGTTCACCATGGAGTAAGAATTTCTGACTCAGCATGTGTTGCTGCTGCTGTTTTATCTGCAAGATATATAACTGATAGATTTTTGCCAGACAAGGCCATTGACCTTGTAGATGAGGCAGCTTCTATAATAAAGATGGCAATAGACTCAATGCCTCTGGAGATAGACGAGATTGAGCGTCGCATAAGACAGTTGATGATAGAAAGCGAGGCTTTAAAGAGAGAAAAGGATCAGGCCTCAAAGGAAAGGCTTATAAAAATTGAAGAGGAGCTATCTCTCCTAAATCAAAAGAAGAATGTTCTGGTTGAACAATGGCTAAAAGAGAAAGAGATAATAAAGAAGATTAGTAATGTTAAAGAGGCTATTGAGCAATATAAGATTGAAGAGCAGAGGGCTGAGCGTGAGGGCAATTTAAATCGTGTTGCAGAAATTCGCTATGGAAAGATTGTTGAGCTGGAAAAGGAGATAGAGGA
Source organism: Spirochaetes bacterium ADurb.Bin218 (assembly GCA_002069965.1). GTDB lineage: Bacteria > Spirochaetota > UBA4802 > UBA4802 > UBA5550 > UBA5550. The sequence goes on from MWCI01000019.1 coordinate 7,484, forward strand.
GCTTAATCGTAAAGCAAGAGATATTCAGGGAGAAAATCCTCTTTTAAAAGAGGAGGTTACAGATCAGGAAATCGCTGCTGTTGTTTCAAGGTGGACTGGCATTCCTGTGTCAAAGATGCTTGAAGGGGAAAAGGAAAAGCTCCTTCATATGGAAGAGCTACTTGAAAAGAGAGTTGTTGGTCAGAGGAAAGCTATTGAATCTATATCCAATGCTGTGAGACGTTCCAGATCTGGAATACAGGATCCAAACAGACCCATAGGTACTTTTATATTCCTTGGTCCAACAGGTGTTGGTAAAACAGAAACTGCTAAGGCTGTTGCTGAGTTTTTATTCAATGACGAGAAGGCTGTTGTGCGAATAGATATGTCTGAGTATATGGAGAAACACTCAGTGGCTCGCCTTATTGGTGCTCCTCCTGGATATGTTGGATATGAAGAGGGGGGACAGCTCACTGAGGCAATAAGACGAAGACCCTATAGTGTTATACTCTTTGATGAGATTGAAAAGGCTCATCATGATGTATTTAATATATTCCTTCAGATACTTGATGAAGGAAGGCTTACTGACTCCAAGGGACGAGTGGTAGATTTTAAAAATACACTTATTATTATGACTTCAAATATTGGAAGTCTGTATATAAGTGATCAAAGTATTCCCGAGGAAGAAAGACATAGAAGCGTTATGCAGGAGATGAAGCTTCATTTTAAACCTGAGTTTTTAAACAGAATTGATGAGATCATAATATTTAATCCTCTTTCTAAGGAAAATATTACTGCTATTGTGAAGAATCAGCTTTATGCAGTGACCCAGAGATTGAAGGAGAGAGGAATATCTATTGAAATGACACAAAAATTTTTGGATTTTCTTGTCCAGGAGGGATATGATCCTCAATTTGGTGCTCGTCCTCTTAAGAGGGCTATTCAGACCTTTATACTTAATCCTCTTTCTGTTAAATTGCTATCAGGGGATTATAAGGACAAGAAAACCATCAGGTTTGATATAAAAAATGGGGAGATTGTAATCTCCTGAAAGATTTTTACCTGAGAGTTTTGCATGGCAAAAGAGGGAGAAATTCCCTCTTTTTGTTATGTAAAATAAAAATTACTTGATATAAATATAAAAATAATTATTTTAAATAGAAGAGATTTTTTTAATGAAAAAGTGCAAAACCTAAAAAGGAAGAGATGCATGAAATTAAAATTTTTGGCAATAGCACTCCTTATGATAGCTTTGTTGAATTATAGTGCAGATGCCGCTTTAGTTGTTGATGCAACCTTTACAAATCCAGACTTACAGTCTGCTCTTGGTGGCACAGCAGGGCCTGTTGCTACAACTGTTTATAATGAACTTTCAAAGTATGCTTATGTTCCAGAGCTTGTTAAAGGCTTTGGCAATGCCAATATATATACCTCCCATGCAGCAACCTTAAGGGGATATCAGGGATATGATCTCTTTGCAGTTGCCATAGGCACAATGGTATCTGTCCAGGCACCCAGTGATGATCCTCAGTTTTATAAAAAGCTCCAGGATGATATTGATTCTGGTGATGTATATGCAGGTGTTGGCTTTGAGCCTGTTGTCTTTCAGGCAGGACTTAATATGAGCTTTTTGATTGATGGATTGTATGTCTCTTTTCTTTTTGGTAAGCTACACATAGATCTTGATTATGGAGATTTTAAGCTCAATCATGAATCAAGCCTCATTGGGGGCAATATCAACTACGCACTTTTTAAGGAGAAATCAATTTTAGCCCGTTCTCTTTTGTGGAGAGGTATTACTCTTCAGACTGGATACATTCACACAGACAATTCTCTGGTCTTTTACAATAAATTGGATAAATCCACATATTCGCAAAGTGTAAGTGGCTTTACTGTCCAATATGAGATTGACCCTTCTGTTGATTTTAATCTTTCAACTACCTCCAATGTAATACCCTTTGAGATCTATACTGGATTGAGACTTTTATGGGTTTTAAATATTGGAGTTGGAGCTGGCATTGACTATGTTTATTCAAGTAGCAACTCAATGAAGCTTTCAAGTGCAGGTGATGTAGAGGTTATAGACGATGGTGTAGGTGGTATAAGTGGATATGTGGGAGAAAAAGGAAAAATCACAGTGGATGCCTCAACCTCAGGGATTAAGGCAGATAAATATAAAAAGAAATTAATGGCAAATGTTGGCCTTGGACTTGGGCCAGTTTTTATAGATGTTCCTGTCTCTTACTATTTTGATAATGGCTATGCCATTGGCCTTACTGCTGGCTTTGTATGGTAAAATAATTCTGGTATTTTTTTTCCAGAATATCTGTAAAATCTTGACAATTTCTAAGCAGGTGAAATAAAGCCCTTGTCTATTTTAAATTCAGGAGGCTTCTATGGCTTACAAAATTGATAAAGATGCATGCACTAATTGTGGTGCCTGCGCTGCAGAATGTCCGGTTCAGGCAATTCACGAGAAAGGTGAATATCATCAGATAGACCCTGATACATGTATTGATTGTGGAACATGCGAAAGCCTTTGCCCTGCTGAGGCTATTTCTGCAAATTAATTTTTTTTTGAGAGAGGTTAAAAAGCCTCTCTCTATTAACTATTAAGAGTGATCTAACTTTGACGAAAACATCCTCATTATTGCTGGTAGAGAAGAAATAACCGGCAATGAAATGGAGACAATAGCAACGGCAAAGAGATGTTCTTTTTGCAAAATCCACTGAAACTTAAAGCCAGGTATAGAAAGGCTTAAGGAATTCATTATATAGATGCTGATTTTTTTAATTACAGAAAAACCAATCCAGAAAGCAGCAAACCCAGAGAGAGCATTTTTTAGTAATATTGTAAAGGCTATAAATATTTTTGTTGAGCCCAGAATTCTCAGTATTCTGTAGTATTCAATTCTATCCCAAACTGCAGTTGCTGAACAAAGAGCCACAGCAACAGAGGCAAGTGTTATAACAAGGCCTATCATGACTGTTATAAAATAATTAACGCTTCTTTGAAGAACTATAATTTGAGGTGAAAGGGATGTCCCAGTTTCTGCAGAAAGTTTTAGGTTCTGAATCTGCTTTTTTACTGACTCTGTCCATTTGTGATCTTTAACTTTTATATAGGCAAAGATATATCTGTTTTCTTTCCCAAAGTGCCCATTGATTTCCTGAGCAGCCTTCATGGGTATTATGAGGCCTGTTAAATTTATTTTTTCTGTGTATCCTGCGATGATGGCCTGTTTTTCAAAATATCCAGGTAGATATGAAAGGCTTGATAAGCCGAAAGTTATTTTAAACTTAAGGCCTGCAATTTTTTCAGGGACTATCTCTGGAAGATCATTTGCTGCTGCAAGACCATTATTATATGAATCTATTAAAGCCCCTGGCACAAGGACAGGGATGCCTTTTTCATAATCCCCTCTTTTCCATGCCTGTCTTATTTCAGGAGTGGTGAGATTTTTTTCTACAAATTTATAGTCAGCACCTGCACATATTAAATCACTTCTGTAATTAAAAGTAAAAAATGAGATTGTGGCACTGGTTGGAACAGCTACTGCAATTACTGGATTTATTTTTTCTACGCCTTTGAGAGATTTAATTTTTTTCAAAGCCTCTTCATCTATAGGCCTGCCTGAGTTTTCAGAAAAGAGAAAAAAACCTTTTGATTTGCCCTGTTTTACAAGGATCTCATCTGGCGGGATTGATGTAGCAAAGTTGTGCTTTATATAGCTATTGAAATTTGAGGATATTACAAGAAATGAAATAGTTATTATAACAGAGATTGTTATAACAGAAAAAACTATAAAGGAAATAAATTTATTACCAGCAAGCTCTTTCAGTATAAGATAAATTTTTTGAATCATCTATAATTCCTTTTAGTTAAATAGCCATGATTATGAGTGGCTATTTCTTAATCTATTTCTGGTGGTATTTTTTACATCTGATTTTAAGATCTTGCCATTTTCCATTTTGTATGTTTTATCAGCTAATTTAAGCATATAAGGATCGTGCGTTGCTATTATTATACATCTGCCCTGTTGCTTTAGGTTTATAAGAATATTAAAAATTTCCTTTGATGTGTCATTGTCTAAATTTGCTGTTGGCTCATCTGCAAGTATTATCTCTGGATTATTGATAAGAGCTCTGGCAAGTGCCACTCTCTGCTTTTGTCCACCGGAGAGTAAACCAGCCTTTTGTTCTTTATACATCCATAACCCTGTATCTTTTAAAAGATTATGAGCCTGTTCTATTACCTCTTTATTAACTTTACCTTTAATCCTTGCGGGCAGAAGAACGTTCGATAAAACTGTTTCATTGTCAATAAGTCTGAAGGTCTGAAATATCTGCCCTATTTTTTTGTTTCTCAGAGAAGACATGGAGATGTCACACCACAGTGGAACCTTTTTATCATGGAAAAAAATATTACCACTGTCAGGCCTGCAGAGTCCATTTATAATATTGAGAAGGGTTGTTTTGCCGCAGCCTGAACGTCCTGTTATTGAAATTATCTCACCTCTCTGTGCAGAAAAGTTGAGGTGAGATAATACGGAAATTTTTTCCCCTGATATTTTATAGCTCTTGCATATGTTATCAAGATATAACAGCATGGCTACATATCTGAAAGGAGTTTGCCACCTGCAGCCCAGTGATCCCTTTCAATTTCCTCAAATACTACGTATGTTGTATTTGGTTTTTTACCTGCAACCTCATGAAGCACCTCTGTGATCTTTTCAGCAATGGCAGATCTCTGTTCTTTGGTAAGTGGCCCTGCTACTTTGACATTGACGTATGGCATATTAACCTCCTATTCTTCCCGTGCCATCGGGAGAGAAATCATCATGTTTACTTTAATTACAGGATCCTTATTTATATCTGAATAATCAAGAATATTTTCTGCATAAATCTCTCCGCCATGGCGTGCTACAATTTTTTCAACAAAGGTAAGGCCTATGCCAAAGTCAAGGGTATTGTAGCGTTCGTATACAAGTTTTGAGATTCTGTAAAAGGGCTCAAATATAACTCGATCATATTCGGGAGGTATGCCTATTATTCCATCACTTGTTTTTACAGGTTCGTTTAAAACTGATATGCGAAGGCTTGCCTGCTGTGAATAGAGCATTACAATTATGGTTGAGCCGCTTTTTGAGAACTTCAGGGCATTGATTATAAGCTCAGATATGGCCTCTTCAAAATATTGAGGGTTGATTCTTACCTTTTTGTTTTCAAGCCCACGGGGAATTTCATTTATTATAATCCTATTTTTATTTATAGCAAGATATTGCTGATTTCTCTTTATTGCTGATTTCAATAATTTGTGGAAATTTTTGACTGTGAAAAGCTCAAGATCAAAGGTGTTAGAAATTACCCAGTCAATACCTGCAAATATTTTGAAGGCGTTTTGAACAATACGGACGTTTTTCATGGCCTCTGAAAATATTTCGTTATCAACTATTCTCTTTCCATCATTAAGCTCGGAATTTTTGTCCATCATCTCCATAAAGGTGATTAGAGTTCCAAATCCTGCACCCTGTGTGAAGCTATTGTTAATGTTGCTAAAGATAGATTTGTCTGTTCTGGATATGTTTCTGCTGAGCATCTTTTCTTTCCATGTCTGCCAGTCCATTTCTTTGTCAATAGCATCAGAGGCGGATTTTTTCAATAGGGACTTCATCTTTTCAAATTCTTGCTCATCTTTTTTCCTCTCCGCTGACGACTATGTATGTTGTTTTACCATTTTCATTTTTTATCTTTGAGATGTTGATACTGAGATAATAAATTTCTCCATTTTTTTTCCTATTGCATATCTCCCCACTCCAGGACTTTACCCCCCTTAGCTCCTTCAGTATTGAGTCATCTGTAAGAACTGGATTTGGGACTTTGGCTATAAATAGGCCTGTGAGATCTGCCTTCGTGTAACCTGTTAGATCTGTAAAGGCCTTATTGATATATTTTAATATTCCGTTTTTTTCAAAGATTGCAACGCATCTGGGACTTTGTTCTACCACATCAACAAAGAGTTTGATCTCCTCTTGAATCATTGCCCTTTTGTCTATTTCATAAATTAGGGATTTATTTAGATTTTTTAGCTCTCTGGTTCTCTCTTCAATTAAACCCTCAAGTTTGTTCTTTTCATCATTTAGCTGCAGTTCGTGGATTTTGCTGTCTGTAATGTCCCTTGTAATCACAAGTGCCTTGTCGCTTTCAAGAGGAACTATTCGAGATTCAAAATATTGTATATTATCCTCAGAGGTTTTATTCCACTGAAAAGCAGTCATTTTTTTTGATGAGAAGGCTTGCTGGATATGGGGGTGTGCCTCTTTTAATAGATCTTCATTCCATAGACTTGAGGCTATTTTTTTATCGTCCTCTGATATGGGATTACCATCACGATGGATCTCAAATATTATATCTGGCAGAGCTTCCAGTATTTTGATCTTTTTGAGCTCGCTTGTTCTTATCTTTTTTTCCATTGAGGCTTTATAAATTGCCATTTCAACAGATCTTCGCAAAGAATCGCTATTGAAGGGCTTTACAATATAATCCATGGGCATTGATTCTTTTGCCCTTTCAAAGGTTGCCTGATCCTCTCCAGCTGTTATATAAATTATGGGAATATTTTTAGCCTTTTTGATTTTTTTTGCTGTTTCAATCCCATCTATTGAACCGGGCAAAGCAATATCCATGAGAATGAGATCTGTGGGCTTTTCTTTAATTATATTTAAAGCCTCTTCTCCTTTTTCAGCAATTGCAACCAATCTATAGCCTAATTTTTGTATGAGCTTTTCAAGTATTATTGCAGAGGCCTTGTCATCTTCAACAACAAGTATATTTACCATATTTCTGCTCCATTTTTGGAGAATTTTTAAGTAACAAAAATTTTCTTTTTTAAATATAATAAATAATAGCGTATTAATAAATATAGTCCTAAAATTTTAATATGATAAATTTTTAAAAAAAGTCAAAAAAATTGATACAAAAATAATTTTTTATTGTAAGAGAGTTGTCCTATACATAAAATGAGGACTTATAGAGTAAATTGAAATGGGAAATAATATGGAAGAGATTATAATAAATGAGAAGACAACAGAACTCCTGGTGAAAATAACCCCTTTTATGGATTATACAAGGATGAGTCGTATTGTCAATAAGCTCACAGATTATGCGGAGCCTTTAATGGAAGGAAAGCTTTCTGGAATAATCAACTTTAACTATAGCCTCAATAGCTCTCAAACAAATATGGTAATTGACCTTCTTATAGAGATACAGGCGCTTTCCAGAATCTATTCCATAGCTCAAAAGGGTAAAAGGGACCTTGAGCCTGAGTATATTTCCAATATTTTTTCTGATGTTACCAATCCAGCAAATATATCCTCCTATCTCAGTATAAGGACGTTGCTTGAAAACAGGCTCAATCATCAGGTGCAGCAATACAATATTAACATGAACAAAAGCAATACTACTCTTGCTATACCTATAAATGAACTAAGAGGACACGTTAAGACCTACAGAGATTTAATGGACAGCAATGTTACAATATCTCACAAGGCTCAGCATGGCTTTGTGGCTGCATCGTTGCATGATGCTTATCTCATAATATTAAACAGAAGGGATTGGTGGGATGATAGAACATACATGAAATATTTCTTCAATGAAGATGAGCCCTCTAAGAGAAACATCACCCTTATATCCCGTGTTGAACGCTTAACCCTCAGAGAGATTGATGAAAATGTGAAGAGGATTTTAGCATACTTTCAGGAGGTGGCAGCTCAAAGACTTAAGGTTAAGTCCTCTGAGGAATTTCAAGTTAGGGAAAAAGAAGCCGAAACTACTTATGAAAAGAGTAGCAAGATTTTTACAGATAAGCTCATGCTTACCCCCTTTGGCAGACAATATGGAGAAAAAATAGACTCTATACTTAAAGATATTTTTGATACACCTTCTCCTTCTCTATCTGAAGAGGAAGTGAGAGCTATTGCTGAAAAGCTATACCATGTTTATAAGACATTGCCTTCATCCCTTAATTTGCCAGAGAATATTGCAATGTGTGAGAATCTTGCTTATTTTCTATTATCTTCAGATATGGGGCTTAAGAAGTTTGCAGAAACATTTATTTATAATGATAGAAGAATTTCTTTTTCTAAATTTTTTACTGAAAAACGTGACGAACTTGATGATTTTGCCACAAAAATTTTTGTGGCATTTTTTGAATATAAATTTAGTTCTCTTTTTCGTATAATCAAAAGTCTTGACATGAAACAGTATGCCTGTGCTTTTATTATTAAGAGGATATATATTCTTAAAGGGGAGGATCTCTCTACCTTTGGTTTTTTTCTGATTAAGGCTATTGCAAAGTTTGGCAAAATAAAGGCCTTTTAGTTATCTCTTTATATTTTTAAAAAATATGAGGAGAGTAAAACATGTAGTTTATATTTTATTTTGGAGGTGCAGCAATGGCTGCAGGTTCAGGTGATTCTTTTGAAGGCGGCATAAAGCTTCAGTCAAAGAAAAATCTGAAGGAGCCCAATATGTATAGGGTTATTCTTCACAATGATAACTATACCACAATGGATTTTGTTGTGGAGGTTTTAATGAAAGTATTTCACATGCCAGCACCAAGGGCAACTCAGGTGATGCTGGATGTTCATAAAACAGGCAGAGGCGTTTGTGGAATATATACATACGATGTTGCTATAACTAAGGTTGATGAAGTCCATAGTATGGCAAAGGCAAGGGAGTTCCCCTTACGGTGCTCCTGTGAAAAGGTTTAAGTTTAATTTTGGGAGATAGAGTAGGAAGTAGCTATGGAAATAAATCCGCTTTTAAATGATGTCTTGATGGCTGCATTTAATGAGGCTAAAAATAAAAAACACGAATATATAACTCCTGAGCATATTCTTTATGCTTCTTTGAAATTTGAAGAGGGGAGAAAGATTATTGCCGGGAGTGGTGGGAATCCAGATAAACTAAAGAAGATCATTGAGGAATTTTTTATTACAAGAATGGAACAGGTTGATGTAGATGAGCCAAGGCAATCTGTGGCTTTCCAGAACGTAATGGAGAGAGCCATCTGGCATAGTGCATCCTCGCAGAAGAATGTTATAGAGCTGGGTGATGTCCTTGTTTCAATTTTTGATGAGGAAGAATCCTTTGCCTCCTATTTTATGGCACGGGAGGGAGTGACTAAATACGAACTGTTGCAATATATATCGCATGGTAGCTCGGCCTTTTCCAATGATCTCAATGATAATTTTTTTGATGAATTTGGCTCAGAGACTGATGGTGAGCGAGGTGCAAAGATCCTTGCAGCTTTTACAACTGAGCTTACAGAGAAAGCTCGCAATGGAGAGATAGATCCACTCATCGGAAGAGAGGATATTCTTGAAAGAACTATCCAGGTTTTGTGTCGCAGAAATAAAAATAATCCTGTTCATGTTGGGGATCCTGGGGTTGGAAAGACTGCAATAACAGAGGGTCTGGCTCAGAGAATAGTAGATGGTAATGTCCCTGATACATTGAAGGATGTTAAGATTTATTCCCTTGATATGGGTGCCTTGCTTGCAGGAACAAAGTACAGAGGCGATTTTGAAGAGAGAATGAAGAGGGTTATTGCTGAGCTAAAAAAGATGCAAAACGTTATACTCTTTATAGATGAAATACACAATGTTGTTGGAGCAGGTGCAGTCTCTGGTAGCTCTATGGATGCTTCTAATATGCTCAAGCCTATACTTACTGATGGGGCTATAAAATGTATTGGTTCAACCACTTATGAAGAATACAAAAAGTATTTTGAAAAGGATAGAGCTTTGTCCAGAAGATTTCAAAAGATTGAAATCTCTGAGCCATCTATTGAGGACACTGTGAAGATCCTTGAGGGGATCAGGGAGAGATATGAAGATTACCATGGGGTGATTTATACTCAGGAGGCTTTGCAGGCTGCTGCTGAGCTTTCTGCAAAATTTATAAATGACAGACACCTTCCAGATAAGGCCATTGATGTAATTGATGAGGCAGGGGCCTATGCTAAGGTCTATAGACAGTCAGAGGGTCTTCCTATAGAGATTAAAACTTCAGATATTGAGAAAGTTGTTGCCAGGATTGCAAAGTTGCCAGAGAGAAGTGTTTCCTCGTCAGAGAAGAACAGACTCAAGGAACTTGGCTTTAATCTCAAAAATGAAATCTTTGGGCAGGACAGTGCAATTGATCTGGTTGTAGATGCAATCAAGAGAAGCAGAGCAGGTTTTGGAAATCCAGACAAACCTATTGCTTCAATTTTATTTGTTGGTCCCACAGGGGTTGGTAAAACAGAGCTTGCCCGTCAGCTTGCTTTTAATCTTGGAGTTGAGCTTCACAGATTTGATATGAGTGAGTATCAGGAGAGACACACAGTTGCTCGTCTGATAGGAGCTCCTCCAGGATATGTTGGATACGATGAGGGAGGGCTTTTGACTGAGGCAATAAGAAAAACTCCCTATTGTGTTTTGTTGCTTGATGAGATTGAGAAGGCCCATGAGGATATTTTTAACACATTACTTCAGGTGATGGATTATGCCACACTGACAGATAATACAGGCAAAAAGGCGGATTTTCGTAATGTCATAATAATAATGACATCAAATGCTGGTGCTCGTGAAATAGGCAAAAAACAGATGGGCTTTGAAGAGAGAATAATAAAGGAAGATGCAATAGATAAGGCTGTGGAGAGGATATTTTCTCCTGAGTTTCGCAATAGATTGGATGCGGTTGTTGTATTTAACGATCTTGATGAAAAGGTTGTTTTTGATATTGTTGATAAGGAAATTAAAAAGTTTGGACAACAGCTTGCAACAAAGAATGTGACTCTTGAGGTAACAGATAACTGTAAACGATGGTTTGTGAAAAAGGGATACTCAAGGGAGTTTGGGGCAAGGCAGATAGCAAGACTTGTTCAGGATAAGCTTAAGAGCTTTTTTGTTGATGAGGTGCTCTTTGGGAGGCTTGTAAAGGGCGGGCATGCCTTTGTAGATGTTAATAATGAAGATATTGTTATTGATATTATTGATATAAAAGAATAGCCTATGCCAGTGTTTTATCTCACAGAGGAGATTTTATTTCCCCCTGTTCATTATGCAGAGCCCAGTGGAATTTTAGCTGTAGGAGGGGATTTATCTCCAGAGAGACTACTTGAGGCATATCGAAGAGGCATTTTCCCATGGTTTTCAAAGCATGATCCAATTTTGTGGTGGTCACCTGATCCTCGCTTTGTTGTTTATCCGCAAAATGTCTATATATCAAGGAGTATGAGGCAGATTCTTTCCAGGGGGGTCTTTGAGATAACCTTTGATATGGCATTCCCGGATGTTATTGAGGGGTGTAGCTCCCTGCGTAGAGATGAAGGCACATGGATAACAGATGATATGATTGAGGCCTATATAAGGCTCCATGAACTTGGATTTGCTCATTCTGTTGAGGCATGGAAGGATGGAATACTTGTTGGAGGCTTATATGGTGTTTCCCTTGGTGCAGCTTTTTTTGGTGAATCTATGTTTACAAGGGAATCAAATGCCTCAAAGGCTGCTTTTATAACGCTTTCACTTAATTTGAAAAATCTTGGATTTTACATAATAGATTGTCAGGTCTATACAGATCACCTTGAAAGCCTTGGTGCCTTTGAAATGCCAAGAATTGAATTTATAAAAATTCTCAGAGAGGCTCTCAAAAAAAATACCCTTAGGGGCAACTGGACAGATTTAGGACTTTTTAAGAAATCCTTTTCAAAAGAAGAGTTAAAAGGTAAGTGAATTAAAAATTTCTTTGAGGTATTTGTTTAATCCACTATACCTCTTTGTTGAGGCTATACCTGAGATTATTATCACATATCCATTTTTTTCTATAAGGTATGAGCCCATTATTTTGCCATTTGTTGCTTTTGATGCAGATATAAGAAAATCCTTTTCTTTTTCTTTTTTCCATTCCTTGGAGAGAGGCTCAAAGCCCATTGAATTTGTCCATTGTTTCGAAATTTCTTCTACGCTTTCTTGTGTTTTTTGTGCATGAATAATAATTTTTGCATCTCTGTCTGGACTTACAATTTCAAGGGATAAATTTTCCTTGAGTGTGTTATTAGCCCTTTGCCATCCTGTGGGCAGTTGTAGATAAAATTCTAAATTTTCTCCCGCTGTAAATTTTTCTGCCTGTGAGCTATTTATCTCTGAGGAGGGATTCCATGTTTTTTTTGCTATTATTTTTTTTAAGGACTCTGCTATATTTTGATCTATCTGTCGATAGTTGCTGGAGTTCATTTTCCATGAAGAAACAACAATCCCTGGTTCTGATTTTAATTCTTCTTTTATTTTATTTATCTCTGCATCACTCCATTTGAATTTAATTTCAATTTTCATTCTACTGTAGTATTGCATGAGTGCAATGGCACTACTTAATGAGGAGGTTGCTTCTGTTTTTAATATTGTGCGTATTTTTTTTTCTGCATCAATTCTTGCTGGATCAAAATCACTGACAAGGGATATTATGCTGCCAGAGTTAATTGTCTGGAGGTATGAGTCTATATTGTTTCCAGAGTTTATATCATTATAAATTTGATTGTATGTGGAAAGATATTTTTTGAAGCTCTCCTGAGTGTATGTCATGGAAGAGAAAATGGCTGTTAGTTTTTCCGCTGATTGGAATAGCCTATCAATTTCTTCCTGGGCAAGATTTGCCTCAAGATTTTTTTCTCTGGATTTATCTTTTAACTCTTTCTTAGAAAGGTTTGTTTCAAAGTTTTCATAGCACCTGCGAGATGAGGTTATTATAGCTGAGGACTTTGTTCTGAAGTTTGAATTTGATTCATTGTAATTTCCTATAGTCTCTTTCCTCATAAGGCTTCGAGTCTCATTGGATAGTGGTTCAATCACCAACAGGGCTGCCATCTCAACTCTAAGTTTATTGTATATTCCTTTAAAAATATCAATAGGTTTTTTTGCATATAATGATATATTGCTTGAATCTTCAATAAGTCGGGACATGAATGTTATTGTTTTGAGATTATAATCAAGTTTACTCTCGTGCATAGATATTATGTCCCTCTCATCCTTTTGACATGCATTATAAATTGTTTCAGAGAATTGAGCTGACATATCTGCATATCTATTTAGCTTTTCTTTTAAATCCAGAAACTGTTTTTCTGATATGTTAAATATCTCCTCATTATAGATCATAGCCTTGTTTTGCTTTTTAAGTGAGTTAATTCTTTCCTTTTCCTTAGCATAATGTTTTTCATAAGGCGATATATATCTTATGGCTATTCCTTTAAAATTATTGGAGGCTTTTTTTATGTATTGCTTATCCTCCAGTCCGGAGATTGAAACTATGAGACCTTTACGATATTTATCAATGTCTGACAGAGCTTTTGAAAAATTGGAAAAATCAGGGACAATATACTCTAAGCTATTGTGGCTTATTGAGGTGTTACTTCTACTTGACTCTGATGCCATTATGATCTCTGAGGCCGCAGTTTTAAAGATCGCAGAGTCTATTTGCCCTATACCTCTGTCTTTCTCTGCGTCAGAGAGCTTGATGTTTTCACTATTTGCAAATTCAATCGCAGCTTTTAGTTTTGCTTTTTCATGGTTTCTTTCCTGAAGATAGTTTTGCCACTGGGGTATATCAATTAGATTTTTTTCATAAAAATCTTCAAAGGACAACAGAGGCTTTTCACATATCTTTTGAGCAATTGTAGATATTAAAATAGCAATATCCTCATCTGTTGTTTTATAGTCGCTTCTGCTGAGCTCATATTGAACTTCGCTCAATATTTTATCGATTGTCGCTTTTTTTATTTCATCATACTTTAAACTATAGGTATGAATTATGTATTTTCTGGAAAGGTCTTCTGATACTTTGGAATCTTTTTTTATAATGGGTAGATTCTGACTCTGGAGGTATTGATTAATATCATTTTTTACTTTTTCTTTTGTCTCAGGGTCCTGAGATGATTTTAGCATTTCCAGAGAAAAATAAATGGAGAATACGGGAGGAGCAATTTCTCTGACCTGATTTTCGATCTCTGCAATATTATATTTTTTTGTGTCACTACTAAGCGAATTGTCTTTAAGATTGTATCTATTAAGGAGAGCAATAAATTCCTTTGAAGATTTTATTTCATCAGCTATTATTTTTTCTGCTTCACAAGATTGCTGTATATGGGAGAGCTCTTCAGCTATTTTTTGAAGTCTTTCAACTCGTAAATTCCATCTTTCCACAGGGGCATCGCTGCTGTAGGCAATAATTGGCAGTAATATAAAAAACAAAGAAAAAAGTCTCTTCATGATCTTCTCCATTTCTATAAATGTCCACTTTATAATATCGGTATTTTTTAATTTCTATGGAGATAAAATTTTTAGTATTTCATTAGAAGACTTCTCGAGGAAATCCTCCAGATTTATAAGTTAAAGGATTTCTTTAAAGACAGACTTCAGGAATTCCTTTGAATTAGTGATAATGTTTCCTTTTTGTTAAAATTTAACATGGTAGAAATATTAGTGATTTTTCAATAATACTTTATATTTCAAAGGAGTAAAATTAATTGAGATAAAAGCCAATGCAAAGAGTGGCTGTTGACAGATTTTAATGAAAGTATCAATCTGAGTTCATTAATTTTTTTTGGAGGAATTAGATGGATAAAATTATAGCAGCTGATGTTGCATGGATGTTATGCGCAAGTGCGCTTGTTTTAATGATGACACCTGCTCTTGCATTTTTTTATGGGGGACTTGTAAGGAGAAAAAACGTTCTTTCTATAATGATGCAATGCTATGTAATCATGTGCGCTGTTGGGCTTATGTGGATTCTTGTAGGCTATTCAATGGCCTTTGGTCCAGATAGATATGGAGTTATTGGATCTATGGACTGGATTTTTCTCAGAGGAGTATCTATTGTTCCTGATTCGTTTTATGGAACTTCTATTCCTCATTTACTTTTCATGGCTTTCCAGATGATGTTTGCCATAATAACTCCAGCCTTGATGGTTGGTGCTTTTGCTGAGAGAATTCGCTTTTCAAGTTTTTTGTTTTTTATAATTTTATGGTCGCTTTTTATTTACAATCCAGTTGCACATTGGGTATGGGCAAATGGTGGATGGCTTTCAAAAGATGGAGCTCTTGATTTTGCGGGTGGGGCAGTAATTCATGTCAATGCGGGCATTGCAGCTTTAGTTGTTTCAATTCTTTTGGGCAAAAGGGATGGTCTTGTTTTTCCTAAGTCTCCGCATAATCTGCCATTTGCTGTTTTTGGTGCTGGCTTTTTGTTTTTTGGCTGGTTTGGTTTTAATGCGGGGTCAGCCCTTGGTGCAAATGGGGCAGCTGTCGTTGCTTTTGTAACTACTGCTATAGCTAGTGCCTCTGCAGGTTTGGTGTGGATGTTTCTTGATTGGTTTTTTAATGAAGTTCCTACAATGCTTGGAGTTGCCACAGGTATAGTTGCGGGTCTGGTTGCAATTACTCCAGCTGCTGGATTTGTCTCTCCTGTAGCAGCAATTATAATAGGAGCAATTGGCAGTCTGATAGGATTCTTTTTTGTGACAAAGGTTAAACCATTTTTTGGATATGATGATTCTCTGGATGTTTTTGGTGTCCATGGTATGTGTGGTATATGGGGAGCTATTGCTACAGGAATATTTGCTTCAAAGGCCTATGGATCTGGAAGCGGTCTTATTGATGGCAATCCTATTCAAGTATGGATCCAATGCAAGGCAGTTATTATAACAATACTTTATTCAGGCATAGGCACTGCGTTGCTTTATTTTATTGCTGATTTTATATTTGGGATGAGGGTTAGCTTAAGAGAAGAACATGTTGGTCTTGATCTAACTCAGCATCATGAATCAGGCTATACTTTAATGGAGTAAAGGAGATATTTATGAAATATATAGTAGCTATTATTAGGCCTCATAAACTTGAAGATGTTAAAAAGGAACTTCTTAAAGAAGAAGTCCATCTTATGACTATTACAGAGGTGCTTGGATGCGGCCGTCAGCAAGGGATAACAGAGGTTTATAGAGGAGTTAAAGAGGTTGATAATCTTTTGCGTAAAGTTAAACTGGAAATTGCTGTGAATGATTCCTTTGTTGAAAGAACAGTTGATGCAATAATGCGTTCCTCGCGGGAGGGTGAAATAGGTGATGGTAAAATTTTTATTCTGGATCTTGAGGAATGTATAAGGATAAGGACCGGAGAAAGGGGTGGTGAAGCTATTGGCTAATCCTCTTTTTAGCTTGACTTAAATACTTTTGCATGGTTAACTTTCTTTAAAGAAGATTTCTTAAAGAAGGTTACCATCGAAAGTTTTTATGAATGATGACGATAGAGTGAAACGCCTTGAACGTGAGGCCAGAAAGCTAATCCTATCAAAGGAGATCTCAGCAGATATACGTGCTAAGATTAACTCTATTATGAAGGATAGCCTTAAATCTCAGGAGGATAAATCCAGAGAGATTATACGCCTGCTTAGAAATGAACCAGACAAAGAGATTATTCCTCTTGATGACTCACTTTATAATAAAAAAGAAAAGATTGTTCAAAAGAGAAATATTAGACCATCTATTCAAAAAGTTGAAAATTCCTTTCATGATATTCCAGATACTCGTTCTCCCAGAATTGGTGCCCCAACAGAAACCTCTCTTTATATAGATGATATTTTTACAAAATATCGAAGGTTTAAACTTTTTAAAAAACGAAGACTTATAAGAAAGAATAACTGGCTTGGTCTTGGCTTTAATAAAAGGCTTATTCCTGCAAAGAGGTTTTTTGAGGTTCTTGCCATTGTGAGGAAATATCAAAATACAGTTCTGGAAAGACTTTCTTCAATTATAGAAACAATACTACAGGATGAATTAATTGAATCACCAGAGGTATATAATTATCTTAAGGTCTTAAGGCGCTGGATTTCTTTTTTCCCTTTCTCTGCCATTCCTCAATCAAGAATTAGATGGATGGACCAATGGGACTTTGAGAGGGAACTTAGATCCTTTGTCATAAATCACTATTCTTTTTTAAAGATTGATTTAAAGGCAAGGGAAAGAATTCTATCTACAGTGGAGGATATTTTAAGAAAGCAGCTTTACGAAGATACAGAAAATTTTAAGAGTGCCTATGCGGTTGATAAAGAAATCTATCAGTATATGGGAAGCCTTAGATCCTTTATTACAATAGGTGGTGAAAGTGATAGTCTCCTTGCGCAGGAGTTGCGTCAGAGCTTTGATATATATTCTCTGACAGAATTTTTGAATATGGCTATGGAGGCTCTGGTTTTTAAAAGGCCCTTTGCTATTACTGAACTGCGAGATTATTACAATATATATCCAGTGACTGTAAGCACTGAGGTATGGGATTGCAGCCCTGAAAAACTCAAGGCCTGTGGCAAGGATCCTCTTTCACTCAAGCAAAAGAGGATCGATAAGCTTTCCAGAGAGCTCTTATGGTTTGATATTGTTTATGGACTTGTGAAATACGATGAGTCAGGTGTAAATATACTTGATAGAGCTGCTGAGATCCAGTGGAAGGCCATTGACAGGGTTAATAGAGATCCAGAGGAGACTTTAAAAAATAATTTCCTGGTTTACCTTGAGTCTCTGGTTCATTACTTTAATAATATAATTCTGCCTTTAATTAATGGTAGCACTCTTGTCTTTGAGAGAGAAGGGGAAATTGTCGAGAGCTCAATTTTTGAGCCCTCAGCGTTTCAGGAAGAGATAGAGAATTTTTCTTCCCTTATGGATGATTTTTTTTCTTTTAGAAGCTCTAATCCCACTTTGAAAATTTTATATGATGAGGTTAAAAAGATTGTTCAGAAACGAATATCTTCCCTTGATCATGTGGAAAAGCTCATATATAAGACAGGCAGTGTTTTTTATGCCTTTGGTAAAAAGTTGTCGGAAGTATATTATTCTCATGTTACATTGGAACAGGAGTATAAGTTTAGAACTATTCCCATTGCTGAAGAGGATCTAAATAGTGAGGGTTTGTTGGTCCCCTTTGCCTCTTATACATTACGGGATGTGGTCGCATCAAGTGCTTCTGTAAAAAGATTTAAGGGGCAGAGGATATTAAGTGATTCAATGAAGGGTGGGATTTTTGTTTATCTTATGGCTTATTGCTTCCAGATGGCAAATATTGTAGAATATCCTCTTATAAAAAATGATATTGCAAAAAGAGAAATCTTAAAAAAAGAACTTAAAGGATTGAAAGGAGATTTAAATGATACTTAAAGATAAAAAGGTTACTCTACAAGGGAGAGATGGACTTATTGATATAGAAAGGAATAGCTATGGAATTCCTGAGATAAAAGCACAAACTCACAGAGATGCAAGCCTTGCTCTTGGCTGGGTTCATGTCAATGACAGGCAGATGCAGATGATGCTCACAAGAGTTATCCTTGAGGGACGTGCTGCAGAGAAATTGTCTGGAGATAAAGCCCTTGTTGAGGCAGATAAATATATCCGCTCCCTTGATCTCTTCCCTGATATAGAGGAGCAAATTAAGCACCTTGAACCTGAGGTGGCAGAGTGCGCAGCAGCCTATGCCGATGGCGTGAATTTGTATCTTGGCACAGCCGGAACTGTACTGGAATTTAAGCTCCTTGGGTATAGACCAGAGCCATGGAGGCTCCAAGATACAATGATGCTTGCAAAATCTTTTTCTTACTTTGGACTTACAGATGTCCAGGGTAATATGGAAAAACTCATCCTTCAGATGATTCAAAATGGAATTGATGAAAGGAGGATAAAGGAACTTTTCCCTTATATAACAGAGGATATCGATGTGGAATTGCTCAAAAAAGTAAAACTTGCGCCTCCACTTGTTCCTGAGGCTGTTAAATGGCTTTCTTATATACCACGCTTTACAGGGAGTAATAACTGGGTAATTTCCGGTGAATATAGTAAAAGTGGAAAACCCATCCTCTGTGGTGACCCTCATCTTGAGGTCAATCGCCTGCCTTCTATATGGCATGAGGTTATAATCAGGCTTCCTTCTAATACTTTTAAGGGATTTGCTCTTCCTGGAACCCCAAGTATAGTGGTAGGTAGAAATGATTATATAGCCTTTTCTCCAACATACACTTTTATGGATATGATCGATTTTAGAATTGAGGAATGTAAAGGCGGAATGTACCGCAGGGGTAACAGATGGATTCCCTTTGAGCTTCGTGAGGAAACTGTAAAGATAAAGGGCAAGAACTCCGAGAGGATTGTTTTTTATCATAATGAACATGGAATACTTGAGGGCAATCCCTATGAGGATGGGTATTATCTTGTTCGATCATGGTCTGCTCAAAGGGGATGCGGCGCATGGGAACTCAATGTGATTCACAATGTTATGAAGTCCAAAAGTGTTCGTGAGGCAATGAAGCATTATCGCAATCTCGATGCAGCATCTTTTAATTTTCTCATTGCCGATAGGTCAGGCAATATTGGTTATCAGATGACAGGACGGCTCTTTGCTCGTCCCAAAGGAGTAAGTGGTCTTATACCTTTGCCAGGATGGGAGCGAAAATATGATAGCAGGGGATTTGTTCCAAAGACATCTTTGCCATACCTCTATAATCCAAAGGAAGGGATCATAGTAACTGCTAATCAGGATCTGAATTATTTAGGTAAAGCCACTCCAATAAATCTTGCAATGGCTCCTTATAGGGCAGAGAGAATTTTGCAGCTTTTAAAAAGGAAGAAAAAGATTGATGTGGACTACATGAAAGAGATTCATTATGATCTCTATTCAATTCAGGCAGAAAAGTTGATGAGGATAATTATTCCATTGCTACCCAATGACAATAAGAATGCTCAAATTTTAAAAGATTGGGATTTTGTTTATAGGGCTGATTCTATTGCGCCAACAGTTTTTGAAAATATATATAGAGCAATATTGCTTAAGGTCTTTGGGGATTATGGCCTTGGCAGAGAGGTGGTAAATTACCTTCTTGATGAAACATCTATGTTTAACGATTACTTTGGCAATTTTGATAATATAATATTTAATAAAAAATCCTCATGGTTTAAAAATGGCACACGGGAGGATGTGTTAAAAATGGCTGTTGATGAGGGCCTTAAGGCTAAGGCAGTTCCCTATGGCAGAACCAGGAAGATATATTTTAAGAATCTACTTTTTGGAGATAAAGTCCCATCTTTCTTTGGTCTTGATTTTGGACCAGTGGAGCTTCCCGGAAATAGAGCAACTGTGACCCAGGGGCAGATTTTCCGCTCAGGAGGAAGATTGACAACCTTTAGCCCTTCCTGCAGAATTATTGCTGATATGAGTGATACTCTTCTTTTGACCAATACCACAGGGGGTAATTGCGATCGACCCTTTACCCGATGGTATAAAAACAACATGGAGGGATGGCTGAATAGTGAGTATAAATTACTGATATAGCTTATTTGCTTTTCAAGTGAGGATTTATTCTTGACAGGGAGTTTTATCTTTAGTATTATTAAAACTCTATGGTTGAAGGATTAAATAATTAATATTTACTTTTAGAGGAGGATCTATGCGTCTTTGGAGTTTTCTGCTTGTAGTTATTTTATCTTTTTTTGTTGCTTTTGGATGTGGTGATAAAAAGAAAGTAATGTCTCTTGAGGACTATGCAAAAATAGAAAGTGAACTGGAACTTCCTGAACCAGATATTGATCCTGCAAGGGTTAGTGCAGTTGCTGAAAAGTATGGTTATACCTTTGAACAATATAAAGAATTTTATGAAAAGGTCCAAAAAGATCCTGATCTGCAGGAGAAATTGGGAGAGCTCACTTTGAAAAAACAAAAAAGTCAGTAGAATATATTATAACTTTTTATGTTCAAACTTCCAGGAACTGTCCTCTACTGTGACTATGCCAAAGTAGCCAGAGGACAGATTTCCAGGATTAAATAAAGTGATGCCGTTTTTAATATATTCCTGACTATGTGTATGACCAAATAGAACAATATCTACGCTTAGCCTTATAGCTTCCTTTTTCAATAAATGCAATCCAGATTTTACGTGGTGATTGTGGCCATGAGTTATAAGTACTCTCTTTCCCAATATGTTTTCAATGACCATTGAAGCCTCATCGGAAAAAATATGAGACTGAAGATCTATGTTCCCAGCAACATAAAAAAGGGAAGCTCCATCAGGGACAGAGGATCTCTTTAGATCAATAAGTCCATCTCCACAGTGGATAATAAGATCCATAGGTTTATTGATTTCAAAACATCTCTGGAGCAGATCACTGTGACCGTGAGTGTCGGATACTACTAATATCTTCATTGTTTTTTTATCAGCATCACAGTGCAATCATCAGTTCTTATAAATCTATCTGAGGATATTTCAGATGCGATTGATTGCAGTATTTCATCTTGAGCTTTATTTTGTAATATGGTCTCCAAAAAGAAAGAGACATTGATTTTATTATAGTTGTCATCAAAAAGATCGTTGAGTCCATCTGTATATATAAATAGCGACTCACCCTTAGAAACAGTCGTAGTGCGTGTCTCGTATTTTGTGTTTTTTATTGGCCCAAGAAAGGGATCGCTTCCGGGGATTGGTTCATAATTATCACTTTTTATGAGGTAGGGAGTTGGATGTCCAGCATTTGAATATCTCAGATGGCCGCTATTACAGTCTATTATTCCACAAAACATTGTTACAAAAGATTCTGTTGGCAAGACCTCTGACAACTCATTATTCATTATTGTAAGGATCTCTCCTGGATCCTCAGAAATTTTAAGGGCATTGCGAAAAACCATCTTAACTATTGCGGTAAACATGGAAGCAGATATGCTGTGACCTGATACATCTGCAACGAAAAACATCAGGGAGTTGGTTCTAAAGTGTATATAATCAAAAAGATCACCTCCTATATCAGAAAGAGGGAGGGTCCAGCAATGTATATTTATCCCTTCAGCAGTGTAATCTGGCTCAGGGAAAATATATTTTTGAAGTTTTTTGGCCATGAAGAGTTCTATTTTCATAAATTCATTGAACTCAATGAGTTCACCCAGCTTAAGGCCATTTTCAATTCTCTTGAGTATTACTTCTGGTTGCTCTGGCTTTGCTATAAAGTCATAGACTCCAGCCTTATAGCACTCAATTCGTAGCTCTGCATCGTAATTTCCAGAAAGCATGAGCACTGGTTTATTTGAAAGATTTTTTTCTTTGATATAATGCAAAACCTCAAGTCCATTCATGTTTGGCATATACATATCAAGTATAATTAGATCAACATAAATGGACTCTAATTTTTCTATTCCCTCTCTGCCATCTGAGGCAGTAAAAACTATGTAGCCAGCACGGGTTAAGATCTTTTGAATTAGATCTCTTACCTGCTGCTCATCGTCTATTATAAGAATTCGTTTCTTCATATCATTTGTATGTGGTAGTTTTCACTCAAGCAGACTTTTTAGGTTGCTCAAATATAAAGGCTGCGAAAGCAATCGAGGAAACCATAAATAAGAATATTGCAGTCTTTATGCCAAGAGTAGATCCAGAGCGTCTACGATTCAAAATTAGTTCCAGATATGGTCGCTCCTCAGCTTTTATTTCTCCATCATTTGCAATGACAAAGTCAAAATACCTAAGGGAATTTTTTACAGCAAGCCCCTCTGAATCCCAGTATTTGTATCCAGCAAATAACTGAGGTTCCCGTAGCAGTATATATCCCTGCTTCATTGTTTCTGGCAAGGAGATGAGTTTCTCTGCCTTTGGCTCCACGACCAAACGGGAATAGAGAGAGATAGATATACAAAAAATACCAAGTACAAGAGTTGTTATTGCAATAGATATATATATATTTCTATCATTTATTTTTTCCATGTTATTTCACCTTTTTCTTTAAGAATTTTATTATATCTTCTTTTTCAAAGCCCTTTATCTCAAGAGAGACGTTGCTATCATCAAGGAATTTAGTCCCTTCTTCGCTTTCTGGGTTAAGTAAATTTAGATCAATATTTAAAAATTTAGATATTTCATTTGCTTCTGATTCTGATAAGGTAACAGTATTTTTTATGATTCCAGTTTCAAAGGGAAGAATTACCGGTAATTCAAAGGGTATTGATATTATTTGCCTTTTGTTATTGTCAATAATCTTGACTTTTCCATTGAAATTAGAGAATACAACGGAATCGTTTTCGTTTTTTATGCCTGCTGTAAAAAGCAGAATATAGCTTCCAGTAGCTTTGTCGAGTTGAATTTTAATAGAAGGGGATAAAATGGATTCTGGTGTTTTTGAGCATGCTGTAAAGAGCAAAAGTCCAGAGAATATGAGATATTTATACAGATTTACTTTCATTTAAGGTCTCCATTGATTTCTCTTATATTAAAGTATAGTGATATAAAGAGTGCTGGACGTCAAGAAAATAATAATCTCGCAAAAAAACAGATTGAACTATTTTATAGCAAATTTTATAACTAAACTATAGATAATATTTATTGAAAAGAGGTGAAGATGGCTTCTGCAAATCTTATTGTCATTTTTATAGCTATTGTTATCCTTGCATTGTTTTTAATTATAAGGTTTAATGTGAACTCCCTTTTTGTCCTTACTGGGGCATTATTCCTCTTTGGTCTTCTTAGCGGAACCGCTTTGCAGGATATTACAACAGCCTTTAGAAGTGGATTTGGTTCAACAGCAGGGTATATAGGGATTGTAATCGCAGAGGGTGTTATGCTTGCTGTTATAATGGAGAGAACAGGAGCCATGAAATCAGCAGCTACTTATGCAGCTGCTTTTATCTCAAAGGATAAGAGGCCCTTTGCTATTTGTGCCTTTGCTCTTTTTCTTGCCTTTTTTATTCCTCCAGAGGCAGCCTTTATTCTCAGTGCCCCTTTTGTTAGCCACTTTTCTACACGAAAGATCCCTTCAACTTTAATCTTTGTGATTCTTTCAGTATCTATATATTTAGGTTATGCACTGTTACCCTTTAATCAATCTGTATTGAATTCTGCCTCTGTGTTGAATGCACAGGTGTGGAAGGTCTTTGTAATTGCTTTGATTTCCATAACTTTTGCGCTTTTTTGTGGATATCTGTGGATTAAGTTTGTTCTTCTTAAAGAAGACTTGCCAGATTTTGAGAATCTTTTTACAGAAGAGGAGTACTTCACTACAAATTCAGTTTATCCCCTTGAAGCCCTTTTGCCTCCAGTAATAACTCTTCTTCTGATGATGCTTAGAGGAATTGCCCTTTTTAGCATTAAGCCCTTTGGAACAGGGGATTTTTTCACTTTTGCTCTTTTTGTAGGGGACCCTATTTTTGCTTTTTTTATAGGGATTGTTTGCTCATTGTTGCTTGTTAAGCGAATTCATTTTCGTGAGGCTCTAAGCAAATGGCTCTTTGAGGCTATGGTGAGATCCTCATCAATAATTCTCTTTGCCTGCGCCGGGGGAGCCTTTGGAACAATGGTTAAGAACTCTTCTCTCATGAATTATATTGTAACTTTAATTTCAGGAACTCAATTGTCAATATTTGTTCCCTTTGTAATTGCAGCAGTTGTAAAGCTTTTAACAGGTTCTTTTGCTATTGCAGTTGTTACTGCTTCATCTGTTGTAGCTCCATCGCTTGCTATTTTGAATATAGATCCTGTTCTTTCAGTTGCAGCTGTGGGATCTGGAGCTTTTATGGTTTCCTTTATAAATGATCCTTTTTTCTGGATTGTATCTGGCTTTAGCGGAATGGACGAGAAATATACTTTGAAGGTATACTCCTTGCTTGCCTTGATTATGGGTCTTGCTTCTTTTGCTATAGTTGCCATTGGCTCAATTTTTATAGGTTAAAGCTTTTTGTTGGTTTATAAATGGGGGTTGAAAAAATAAGGAGAGATATGGATGGCACAGAATATAATCTATTATCAAAATGGCGAAAACATAATAAAAGCAGGTCAGATTGAACAGAGAATGTATATAATCCTTGAAGGAAGGGTGAGTGTTATACTTCAAAGTGGAGAGGAACAGTTTGTAGTTGCAACAATGGGTAAAGGTGATTTTTTTGGAGAGATATCTCTTTTTACAGATCACCCAAGAAGTGCCACAGTGAGAGCCCTCGGCGATGTGAAGCTTGCATATATAGATAATGCTGCTCAGCTTAAGGCCTTTTTACTTAAGAATCCACAGTTTGCAGCTAAGATGGTTCAGATTCTTGCACAGAGACTTGCAAAGACTGATGAGATTTTGATAGGCAAGATAAGTGAACTTAAAAGACTCAGAGAGACTCAGGCTATTTAATAAGGTAAGATTATGAAAGGGAAACTTTTTGTTATTGATGGCCATGCCCTTTGCTACAGGGCATATTTTGCTTTTATAAAAAATCCTCTTGTAAACTCCAGTGGCCAGAATACCTCTGCAATATATGGATTCTCCAGAATGCTTTTAAAACTCATTCGTGAACAATCGCCAGATTATCTGGCTGTTGCTTTTGATCCTCCAGTGAAATCATTTAGATTTAATCTTTATAGTGACTATAAGGCCAATAGGCAAAAGATGCCAGAGGATATGCGCAGCCAAATTGACGAGATTAAAAATATGGTGAGAACTTTTTCTATACCTTTGCTTGAACTGCCAGAGTATGAGGCTGATGATATACTTGGAACAGTCGCTGAAAAATTTTCCCATGAGGCGGAGGTGTATCTTGTTACAGGTGATAAGGATGCTTATCAGTTAATAAAGGATAATGTTAAAATTTATGCAGCCACAAAGGGAATATCTGAGTATGAGATTTTTGACAGAGAGGCTGTTATAAAAAAAACAGGATTGCCTCCAGAAAAGATTATAGACTACATGGCTTTGATGGGAGATGCCTCTGATAATATTCCTGGCGTTAAGGGCGTTGGAGAAAAGACAGCCCTTAAACTCATAGTGGAATATGGATCACTTGAAGGGATATATAAAAACATTGATTCCATTAAAGGCAAGGTGAAGGAGCTTCTCATTGCTCAAAAGGATATGGCCTTTTTATCAAAGGAATTGGTAACAATAAAAAGAGATGTTCCCTTGAACTTTAGTCTTGATGAATTTAAATTTACAGGAATAGATCACAAAGTCGCAGGTGACTATTTTCGCTATCTTGAGATGTCTTCTATTGTATCGGAATTTTTTCAAAATGAAAATTTAGATGAGAAAAAAGGTAAGGATAAGCGAAATTATAAAATTATCAAAACAAGAGAGGATCTTTCTGAGCTCATTGAAGCCATTAGAAATGCTGGTTATGTCTCTGTTGATACAGAAACAGATTCCCTTAAGCCCATAGAGGCAAATCTCGTTGGCATATCTTTTTCTGTTAAGGAGAATTCTGGATTTTTTTTACCTCTGGCAAGTCGCGGACTTTTTTCTGAAAGTTTTATTCCTCCGCAGGAGTCTCTTCCTGAGATAAAAAAGATTCTGGAGGATCAATCAATAAAAAAGGTTGGTCAGAATATAAAATACGATTTGCTTGTTTTTGATAATGCAGGGATCTCTCTTGAGGGAATTTATTTTGATACCATGATAGCCTCTTATTTAATAAACCCTTCTGAGCGCAGGCATAATCTTGATGACCTCGCAGAGGAGTATCTAAATTATAAAACAATAACCTATAAGGAACTTGTTGGCACAGGTAAAAATGCTATCCCAATAACTGAAGTGCCTCTGGAACGTCTGGCTTCATATGCGATAGAAGATGCAGATATTGCCTATAGGCTTTATCTAATCCTTGAGGAGCTTCTGGAAAAAAATTCACTGAGGGAGCTATTTGATAAAATAGAGATGCCTCTGATGCCAGTCCTTGCAGAAATGGAGAAGGTAGGAGTAAAAATTGATATTGAGCATTTTGATGCAATGAAAAAAGATACAGCCGCCAAACTATCAGAGGTGGAAGAGCGGATATATGAACTTGCCGGCCAGAAGTTTAATATCAATTCTACAAGAGAATTATCATCAATACTTTTTGATAAGTTAAAACTTAAATCTGTTAAAAAGACAAAGACTGGATTTTCCACTGATATTCAGGTTCTTGAAACTCTTAAAAATGAGCACGAGATTGTTCAGCACCTTATATCCTATAGAACACTCAGCAAGCTCCAGAGTACATATATTGAATCTCTTCCGTCCCTTATTTCAAAGAAAACAGATCGTATACATACCTCTTATAATCAGACAGTAACTGCAACAGGGAGGTTGTCCTCATCAGATCCGAATTTGCAGAATATTCCAGTTAGAGATGATTTTGGGAGACAACTGCGTAAGGGTTTTATAGCGGAAAAGGGATTTTTACTTATGTCTGCTGATTATTCTCAAATAGAGCTTCGTCTTGCTGCTCATTATTCCAATGACAGCAACATGCTTGCTGCTTTTCGTGATGGGGTGGATATTCATAATCTAACAGCCTCTTCAGTCTTTGGTGTCCCCTTTAATGAAATTACCCCGGATATGAGACGACAGGCAAAGATAATAAATTTTGCAACCATATATGGTGTTTCTCCCTATGGGCTTTCTCAGCAGGCAGATATATCAGTTCAGGAGGCAGCTTTTTTTATCAAAAAGTATTTTGAGACCTATCCAGGTTTTAAGGATTATATTGATAGAACAATTGAGTTTGCACGTAAAAATGGATATGTCGAAACTTTAATGGGCAGGAGAAGGCCTGTGCCAGAAATAAACTCCTCCAACCAATTCCGCAGGGAAGGGGCAGAGCGCGTTGCAATCAATACGCCTTTGCAGGGAACCTCTGCTGATATGATAAAAATAGCGATGATAAACATTCACAATGAGATAAAGAGATTAAACCTGAAATCCCGTATGATAATGCAGGTTCATGATGAATTAGTCTTTGAGGTAAAGGAAGATGAGATGGAATACATGGAGTCTATGGTTAAGGATAAGATGGAAAATGCCATTAAGCTTAATGTCCCTGTGATTGTTGATATAGGAGTAGGGAAAAATTGGGAAGAAGCTCATTAATTTAAAATGCACAATAAATATCCACCAAGAACTGAGAGGAAGTCATGACAAAATTTATTTCAGAATATGAGGAAACTTTTAGAGTTGAACTCTTTGATATCAATCAAAAGGGAGAGGCAACAATACTAACAATTGCAGATTTTTTACAACAAACTGGGATGAATCATGCTTTTAGGCTTTTTGAAAGTGCAGCTCTGTCAATGGATAAAGAAACTGCCTTTGTTTTGACAAGGCTGAAGATCTCCATGGAAAGATATCCTAAATGGAGGGAAAATATTTTTATCCATACATGGCTTTCGCCAATTGAAGGAAAATATATTATCAGAAACTTTGAAATTTTTGATGGCAATAAAAATCTCATAGGTGCTGCAATAAACTCAGCGACTCCTTTTAATCTAAAAGAACGAAGAGCCGTCTCCCTTGAGGAAAGGGGATACCATATTGCAGTTTCATCTAAAAGACCACCGATTGAGCATAATTTTGAAAAAATTTTCACAGAAGAAAACTATCAGTGGGAAAAGACAATTGATGTTGGGTTTTATGACTGTGATCTCTATGGTCATGTAAATAATGTTAAATACATTGGCTGGGCTCTTGATGTCTTACCGGATAAGTTCAATCGCTCTGTGTTTTTAAAAGAGGTTGATATCAATTTTAAATCTGAGGTAAACTATCATCACAGGGCCCATGTTAAGGCAGGTCAATACTCTGGGGGGAACAACCAATTTTTTCACGAGATTACAAGGGATGATACAGGGAAGACTGTTATAGTGATGAAGTCCCAGTGGTCAGGTTGAATTATTTTTTCCACGCATAGAGAACTATGCTCTTTGGGAAAAAGTTATCAAAAAAGGATTCAACTTTTCTCATAAAATTAGACATCAAACCGAGATGTAAAAACTTATGATAGGCCTTTGTTATGGGATGATCATTATCATGCAAACCCACAACACCTCTAATTATCCACCAGATTGTATGGAATGAATGCTTAAAGCCTATGGCATAGATCTCAAGGCCATTTGCTCTCATTATATTTGCAAGATCTGAAGGATGATATTTTCGCACATGTCCACCAGGGGATGTGAAGTATTCGTAGGTTATTGCATCGTAGATTATCTCGCTTATATAAGTTGGAACAGTTATTGCAATACGTCCATTTTTTTTCAGCACCCTTGCAAGCTCAGCGCATGCCTTGAAGTCATCGTTTACATGCTCCATAACCTCAGAGCATATTATTCGATCAAAGGTTTCATCTTTAAACGGAAGATTAAGAGCATCCCCTATATGAGTAAGAAAGCGGGACTTTTTATGAGCTCTTCCCTGTTTTATCATGCTTGCCAGAGTGTATCTTGTTTTAAGCAGTGAGTCAAGGTCGAGATCCATGCAAAAAACCTTTGCACCACGTTGCATAAAGGCAATGGAATGTCTGCCAAGCCCACATCCTGCATCAAGGACAACATCACCCTCTCTTACTGAAAGCTTATCAAAATCCACTGTAAGCATCAATAACCTCCCTGTAAACCTTTTCCATCTCTCTGGCTGCATTTTCCCATGTAAAGACCTCAGTAATTCTTTTACGAGCAGCTTTCCCCATTTTTTTTCTTTCTTCAGGATTAAGAAGTAGATAATCTATTGCCTCAGCAAGAGAGTATGGGTCTCTTGATTTTACAACATATCCTGTTTCCATATGATTGCCCACTACCTCAGGCAAAGCTCCACCATCAGAGGCAATGAGAGGTAATTCGCAGGCCATAGCCTCAGCAGCAGGAAATCCAAAGCCTTCGTAAAGAGAAGGAGATACTGCAAGTTCATGGCTTGCATAAAGCTCAATGAGCTTTTCCCCGGGGATCTTCCCTGTGAAGTGAATGCGATCATTAAGTCCAAATTTATCAATCCATTTTGTTACATACATTCTATTGGGGGCGCCGCCGTCTACAACTGTTAGGTGAAATTTGGTTTTTGTAAGAGTCATAGCCTTGAGAAGATAGACGACACCTTTTTTACGATCCTCGACATTCCCAACAAAGATCACGCTGTTAGGTTTTTTCTTTATATGAGGCAGGGGCTTAAAAAAATCCGTATCAAGACCATTGTAAACAACACTCATTTTTTCGTGCTTTACTCCAAAAGCCCTGTTGATCTCATTGGCTGCATCATGAGATACAGTGATTATGTGATCCATTCTACGAGCAACAAATCCCTGCATTATAAGGGGATAGTATAGCACTCTTTTAATCTTTAATCTAAAATCAGATGGATATTCAAACCATGTGGATCTGTCAATGGACAGAGGATGATGTATGGTAGATATAAAAGGAATTCCAAATTGCTTTATGAGTAAAAAACCATAGCCGAGACTTTGGTTGTCATGTATAATGTCAAATTTATGAATTTTTAAAAGCTCTTTGAGCTTGAGGTATGCTCTGAATGAGAAAGTTTCAATTTCAGGAAAAATCCCAAATTTTGATGCAATAAATTCATAAAAATTTAAAGGCGAAAATGTAGCAAAGGGCTTATGAGGTTTTATATAGTTCTGCTTTATATTGAAATAGTTATGATTGCTTACATAGTGGATATGAATGCCTTCCATAGGAGGGAAGTAGGGAGGTCCCTGTATTACATGAACCTCGTGTCCAAGCTTTGCAAGCTCACGGGCTATATACATTGTGTAGATTCCCTGACCCCCACAATAGGGGTTTCCTCTATATGTAAGGAGACATATTTTCATCTTTTTCTCCTGAATTCTCTTATTACATCTTCATAGACTTTAAGTGTGTTTTTTGCAGCCACAGGCCATGAAAAGTTTTCCACAGCTCTCCTGCGACCATTCTCTCCCATCTTTTTTCTTAGTTCACTGTCAGATAGTAGCTTGAGTATAGCATCTTTCAAGGCTATAGGATCCTTTGGAGGAACAAGGATACCGCAGTCCTCTGTTACTACCTCTTTGAGAGAACCAGCAGTGGTAACAACAACAGGGGTTTTGCAGGCCATAGCCTCAACAGCAGGAAGGCCAAAGCCTTCAAAAAGAGAAGACATTACAAGAATTGTTTTTCTGCTATAGAGGCTAACAAGGGCTTCATAGCTAAGCTTGCCTGTAAATTTAACTCTGTGACTTAGATTAAATTTTTTTATCATGTCAGCAGCAGTCATCTTTTTAGGTGGACCATCGTCAACTATTGTGAGTGTCACATCTTCTGGCAGCATGGTCATTGCCTCAAATAGGTATATGAGTCCCTTTTTGCTGTCTTCTGTGTTGCCCACAAAGAGAAGGGCGTTTTCTTCCCTTGGTTCTCCAGTATTCTGGAAGAGATCAACATCCATGCCATTATAAACTACAGATACTTTTTCTGGTTTAACTCCAAAGGCTTTGTTGAGTTCAGTTATACCCTCTCGAAATGAGGTGATCACCCTGTCCAATCTCTTGATGACAAAGCTCTGCATAACAAGTGGATAAAAAAGGATAGTTGTAGTTTTGTCCCATAAGCCAAAATTACCCATGAGATCCGCCTCTCTGTCTTTTGTGAGAGGATGATGCACTGTTGTCACAATTGGAATCCCATAACCCTTCATGGGGACCGTTGCCCATCCCAGGGACTGAATATCATGGATGATGTCGTATCTTTTCTCTTTGAGAATTTTTTTTAAAGCAAAAAACGCTCTGAAAGAATAGGTCTCCATCTCCGGGAACATGTGTAATCTGGTGAGAATATAGTCAGCAAAGTTCCATGGGGAAAAGATCCTCACAAGCTTTTCGTATGGGATATCCTTTGTTTTTATTGACCAGATATTGAGATTTTCAATTTTATATACAGTTGCCCATTCTTCAAGAGGATCTGGATATGGGGGCCCAACCATAACATCAACCTCTACACCGAGCTTTGCAAGCTCACGGGAGAGGTTATAGATATAAATCCCCTGGCCTCCGCAGTAGGGGTTGCCTCTGTATCCGGAAATTAAAACTCTCATAAGGTCAGTTCTTGTTAATTTTTATTAACTGGCAAAGTTGCACGTGTTGTTATGATTGCCATTCCAACCCAGAAAACTGCACCCAGTATAACTGCGGATATTACAAGAGCTGGGATTGCAAGAGCCCAGAAATTCCTTAAATAAATTCCATAGACAAGAAGCACAGCCAGACCAGCTGTTATAAGGCATAGAAAAAAAGCCTTTATTTTTGAGTTGTCTTTTTTTTCAACGATCTCAGGCATAGGAGGTACCACCTTAATAGAAAGAATCACCCAGCCAATCCAGAAGCCTGTGGCCAGAACCCATAGAGAAATTAGGCCCAGGGGCACTGCTGCTGAGTAGTATGTAAGAGGATGTAAATTCATAAGATTAACATCTGAAAAAAAACCAAAATTTCCCTCTGGCAAAATAAAAAAGGAAAATATAGATAATGCAAATAAAAATGCAGACACAAGGACTGCGATTATTCCCCAAATTTTTGCTCTTGGCATATTAGAGCCTCACCTGTGTTGTAAGTTATGTTTGACAGATTAGATTTATGTTGATAGATGTCAACTTTAATATTGGTCTTTCTAAAATGACAATTTGTAAAAAAGGCATTTTGAAAGAATTAAATTCTTGAAATAATTCTTGCCAATATATATATTTTATTATAAAAGTGTCTCATGAGTAAAAAATTTTTAAGTGATACAATTAAATGGTTATGAGAATGAAAGTCAGTTCAGAAAAGAAAGAGAAGTATACACTTATTAGCGTAAAAGGGACTCTTTCTATAGAGAATATATCGCCTTTTGAAGCTCTGTTGAATAAAACTGTGGAGGAAAAGTCCCATATATTGATAGACCTTTCCGAGCTTACCTTTATAGACAGCTCTTCTCTTGGAATAATTGTTGTATATTTTACAAAGTCCGAGAGAAATGAGAGAAATTTTGCCTTGCTTAATGTTAACCCAGACATTATGCAGATGTTTAGAATTACAGGTCTTGATAAGAGGATAAAGATTTTCCGTGATGACAGAGAAGCTGAAGCAGCTCTTGGGCTTGGAAGTTGATTTGATTTTTTTGGATTATTGCGATGCTTCTTCTTGCTTTTCTTGGGAATCCAGGTAAGAAATACGATAAAACCAGACATAATATAGGTTTTATAGTTGGAAAATACATTGCAAATGAGCTTAAGGTTTCTCAATTAAAGAATCAGTTCTCTGGTGAGTGTTCCTTAACTTCTTTCACTGGCAGGGAATGTCTGCTTTTATTCCCGCAAACCTTTATGAATCTAAGTGGCCAATCTATTGCTAAGGCAATGGATTACTACAATATATCCCCTTCGGAATTAATTGTTGTTCATGACGATCTTGAACTATCCTTTGCAGATGTGAGGACAAAATTTGGCGGTGGCCATAAGGGTCACAATGGGCTTAGATCTATAATTCAGGAGACAGGTTCCCCTGATTTTCATAGAGTCAGGTTTGGTATAGGACGGCCATCAAATCCTCAAATTTCTGTTGCAGATTATGTCTTATCTAATTTTACAAAAGAGGAAATGGATAAGATCGAAGAGGTTCTACCTGCTATTTATAAGACAGTTGAATCTCTGATAAGTAAAATTTGACATATTTCTTAATAGCTTATAAATTGAGATATTGCAAATCTGGGTAATTATTTGTATATCTTATTTGCTTAAATTTTTAAAGTGAGGTGAAGTTATGAAAATACTTGTGCCATTGGCAGAGGGCTTTGAGGAAATTGAAGCTATTACAATTATTGATACTCTTCGAAGGGCTGGTGTTTATGTTTACATAGCTTCTTTACTCTCTGGTTCAGTTAAAGGTTCCCATGGAGTTGAGCTTGTTCCTGATGGCGTTTTATCAGATCAAATGGACTATGACGCTATAGTTTTGCCAGGAGGGATGCCTGGTAGCACAAATTTAAAAAAAGATGGAAGGGTTATAAAGCTGCTTAAGGATATAAGTGCAAAAGGAGGTTTAACCGCTGCAATTTGTGCTGCACCAATTGTCCTTGCAGAAGCGGGCCTTCTTGATGGAAAAAAATATACCTGCTATCCTGGCTATGAGGAGGAAATAAAAGGAGGACAACACCTTTTAGAGCCTGTTGTTGCAGATGGAAATGTTATAACAGGGCAAGGGGCGGCCTGTGCTTTACCTTTTGCTCTAAGAATTGTTGAATACTATAAAGGCAAAGATGTTGCCCTGAAACTTAAAGAGCAGATGATGGCTTTCTGGTAGTTTTTTAGAGTTTGTTTTTACTTGTTATGGCCAGAAAATAAATATTTTTTCTCTTAGGGGGTTGACAAAATTATGCCGATAATATATAAAAAGAAATCCTCTTTTTTAGATTTTTTATAGTTTTTTAGAATTCTATTGACTGGAGATCCCAGAAAAATTGGAGTGCGGAATAAGATAGTAATATGAAAATAAATCCCTTTAAAGATACAAATCTTCAGGATCTGCACAATAGTATTAGCCAATTTGTCTCAGATCATTTTGGAGATCTTGACAATAGAATTAAAGCCTTTCTAAGGAGGGTGCACGAAAGAGGACAGGAAAGAATCACTGTCATGTTTATCCCTCACTCAGAAAAAAAGATAATTAATTTTCACATATCAATATATGTTATAGCCAGTGCTGTTTCTTTTGTTGTTATAACGCTTATTATAACATCTGTGCTTATAGTAAATCATTCCTCTACTGTAAAGGAGGTTTCTATCCTCCAGAAAGATGGTGCTGATTCCAAAGTTCAAATTGAAATATACAAAAGAGAAATTAACAAGCTTTATGATATTTTTCAGAAATTTAAACCAGAGATAACATATCTCTATTCTCTTACTCCAGATAGCACTGTGGATTCTCTCTGGGCAAAGGGAGGCGTTGCTAATACAAATCCAGATCCTCATTCTGTTGCCACCGCCAATGGGGAAGGAACTCCATCGGAAGAACTTCTTAATATTCAGGAAATAAGAGGTGAATTAGAGGTTACAAAGGATGTTGTTAAAAAAATAAAATCCTTTTTAAATTACCGCAAAAAGATAATAGAAAATACCCCTTCTATATGGCCAGTGGATGGTTATATTGTGTCCCGTTTTGGCTATAGAAATTCTCCTTACACCTTTGAGACAGAGTTCAACTATGGTATTGATATTGAATCCTTTCCAGGAGCAGAGATAAGAGCTACAGCCCCAGGAAATGTAAGTGAGATAAAATGGGATCCTGCCCTTGGACTTACAGTTTCAATAAAGCATAAGTATGGCTTCACCACTTCTTACAGCCATTGTCAGAGGGTTTCTGTAGAACCAGGACAAAAGGTTCTCAAAGGTGAGGTAATAGGCTATGTTGGCAGGACTGGAAAAACCACAGAATATGTATGCTTCTATCAGGTGAAGATTGGAACAGAATTTGTTGATCCAATGCCCTATCTAAATCGCATTTCAAAATAAATTTTAAAATTCATCTTCACTTCGGCTTGATGTAAGAAGCTCATCTGGAACTTCTTCAATCCTATCACCCAGTTTAACCGCCAGTCTGTTGGAAACAAGACCTGGAGTGCATTTGTATTTTTTTCTACCAGCTATGCGCAGGATCATATCGTCTCCTACTTTTGTATCAGGAAGCTTTATTACATCACCTGGTCTAAGGTTCAGCACTTCCTGAACAGTTACATTAACACTTCCAATCTCTGCAGTAAGTGGTAGAGTAACATTCTCCAGACGGCTTTGTATTATTTCCATGTTTTCATCAGTTATGCCCTTGCGTATACTGGAATACATGTATTGAGCAGATAGCTTTGATATTATGGGCTCAATTGATATATAGGGTATACAGAGGTTTGTCATACCCTCAACCTCGCCAACCTTTGTCTCAAGGGTTATTAAAACAACCATGTCATTGGGAGGGACTATCTGAGCAAATTGAGGGTTTGTTTCAATGTTGCCAAGCCTTGGTCGTAAATCAATAACGTTTGACCATGCCTCACGGAGATTACCAAGTATGCGGACAATGATGCCTTCCATAACAGAAAGCTCAATATCTGTAAGTTCCCTGCTTATTTTTGTAGCCTCACCAAGTCCGCCAAAGAGCTTGTCAATAATTGTAAAAGTGATGGATGGGTCAATCTCCAGTACAGCAGAACCCTTGAGAGGATCCATGTTTATTACAGCAAGGGTTGTTGGGTTTGGTATGGATCGGATAAATTCCTCATATGTAAGCTGATCAACAGATGCAACGTGAACTCCAACAAGAGCACGGAGCTGTGCAGAAAGTGCAGTTGTAGTGAGACGGGCAAAGGTCTCATGCATCATCTGCAGAGTTCTTATGTGGTCCTTGGAAAATTTATCAGGACGACGAAAGTCATATATCTTGACTTTTTTCTGTTCTTTGACAGCTGTATAATCTGAGGTGTCCACCTCTCCTGCTGATATTGCAGTTAACAGCGCATCTATTTCATCCTGAGAAAGTATCTCTGTCATCTTCTTATATCCCTTATAACTAAAGCTTCCAGACCGCTTATAAGCCAGAGAAAATCGCTTTCGCTGGATTTTTCAAGTCTGTATATGTACTTAAATCGAGACTCCTTGATAAGGCCACTTCTCCTGGCCTCAACTGTAACAAAAGCAACAAGACCACTATTGTCAATCTCTTCATTGGTAATTCTAAATTCTTTGAGATAGTCACTTTTGCGATTAATTAAATATCTGATAAAATCATTTTCAATTATTTTTTTATCTTCTTCATCTGCTAAATCGTATTTTCGTGAAAAATCCGGATAGGAGTGAATAAATTTATCAATATTTATATATTTAATAGCCTTATCTCTGTTTCCCTCTCTTTCTGCATTTAAAAAGAGTAGAACAATCTCTGAGGGAGAGATGTTTACTGCCTTTGGGTCCTTGGCAATAAAAGGAATATATGTAGGATCCTTTGTAACAGAGAATGAAATTTCATTTGAGCTTGATACAACAAGGCCGCTTAGATCCGGGTCATTGAGATAGGGGAAAAAGTGCATCTTCACCCTGTATTTTTTTCCTGTTTCAATATTGTATATTCTTCCAAGATTTTGCCTGTGAATGAAAATCTCTCCCGGTGCAAGTTTAATCTCTCTGGGCTGCATCCATGGTAAAATCTCTGATCCTTTGTGTTCAGATACAACATAAGGGGATATGAGTTTTTCACTTTTGCCTGTGGTATCATATAAAACTGGTTTAAATGTTGTATAGTCGCTTATATCTCCTCTATCTCTATCAAAAATATCCTTTCTGCCAGAGGAGTCGTAAATTTTAAAGGAGACATGCTGGTCAGATATGTTCTTGATTATAATTTGAATTATAACCTCTTCGCTTGAGAAAAACTTATTTTTATCACTCTTGATCAGGACAGATAAAGGGACATAAGACTGCTGGCCGTAGCTTTGGTAAGATGGATATGCTATGATTGCTATAAAGTATAATAATATCAGAAATTTTTTCATTATATAGTTTCCGCAAACTCTCATCAGATATTAGACTCTAAACTGTAAATATATTATCGGCAAGAATCCTTTGCAGCTTCAAAAAGTTTTTATTTTGCTATTTTCAAAAAAAAGCCTCTTCCTTTGCAAGAAGAGGCTTTTTAATATCTAAAATTTTTTATCTATCTATTTTTCCATTGCATCATATACGTATTCTGCAAGGTCAAAGGTTGTAAGATTTGGTATGTCAAGCTCTGTAGCACCATCAGAAAGCATGGTGAGACAGAAAGGACATACTGTACAAATCTTTGTAGCACCACTTGCCTGAGCATCCCTTGTTCTAAACTGGTTAATACGTGTTCCAAGATGCTCTTCTATAAACATTCTTGCTCCACCTGCACCACAGCAGAAGCTTGTTCTGTGATTTCTGCTCATTTCAACAAAGTTTGTGCCAGGTATAGCTTTAATGACATTTCGTGGCTCATCATATATCTCATTGTATCTTCCCAGGAAGCATGAGTCATGATATGTAATAGTCTCGTTGAGAGAATTTTTAAGTTTAATCTTCCCACTCTTAACGATCTCATTGATGATTTCTGTGTGGTGGTAAACTTCAAAATTATATTCAAGAGGATTTCCGTCAGAGCCAAGACCAACTTTTGCAAAAGCAGCATACTCTTTTTTGAGCATATTGTATCCATGTGGGCATGTGCAGACGATCTTCTTGACGCCATAGTTTTTAAATGTTTCAAGATTTTGAGTTGCAAGAGAATGGAAGAGGTATTCATTTCCACCTCTCATAGCAGCATCACCACAGCATGCTTCTTCAGCTCCAAGTATTCCTACTTTATATCCAGCTTTCTTCATAATGTTGAGGAAAGCAATAGCAACTTTTTGATTTCTCTTGTCAAAAGAAGCTGCACATCCAACAAAGTATAAGTAGTCAACTTCTGGATCTTCAGCCAGTGTTTTAACTCCAAGATCTGCAGGCAACCAGTCTCCCCGTCCACCAAATCCAAAGCCGTATGGGTTAAAGTTTGTCTCCATATTTGAGAAGGTGGTTTGTAATTCTGGAGCCATATCACCTTCCATGAGAACTTTGTATCTTCTCATGTCGATCATCTTTGGAACGTGCTCAATGTTAACAGGACAATTTTCCATACATGCTGCACAGTTTGTACATGACCAGAATTCATCTGGCTGAACAGATCCTGAACCCTCTGTGCCATCGCCTATGAGAGGAGTTGTTTCAACAGTAGATTTGTCTTCTGCCACCATGAGCTTTGGAATTCTTTCATACATGTTGTCCTTGACATCGTTTATCATCTTCTTTGGAGAGAGAGGTTTCTCTGTCAAATATGCAGGACAGTTATCCTGACAGCGTCCGCATCTGGTACATGCATCGCCATCCATGAGCTGTTTCCATGTGTATTCCTCTACCTTGCTAACGCCAAAGCTTTCTGAAGATTCAAACTCAGCAGGATTTATTACAGGAACAACATATTTTGTTTTAGGATCTTCATTCTTGAGGTTTCCATAATATATATTGAGGAAGGAAATGAGAATGTGACCCAATTTATCAGAAGCAATAAGACCTATAAAGCTAAAGGCTGCAAGCATGTGAATCCACCAGTTTACATAGTGGGTTGTCACAAGAGCTTTATCTCCTAAGAGTGAAAAAGGCATTGCAAGGGCATAGCCAAAAGGAGATGCAACTTTTTCAAAAACAGGGAATCCTGTGATAGCAATTCTCATTGCTTCGTTGAAGAAACCTGTTAGAATGATTATTGTTATCAGTACAAGAGCAAAAGTATCGATCTTCTTTGTGTCTAATCTTGATGGCTTCACAATATATCTTCTGTAAAATGCCATTAAAAGACCTATGAGAACAACAACTCCAAAGATATCACCAAAGAGAGACCAGATGATATAGAAATCACCATGGATAAAGTGATAGTGGAAGAAGAGTCCTGTGAAGTCTTCCTGAACAACAATGATCATTGTAACAATGAACAGCACAACAAAACCGAAAAAGATAGCTCCATGCATAATGCCCGGGAACTTTTCTCTTAGAACCTTTGCCTGAAGGAAGGCATATTTAATTAGAACCAAAATTCTCTTTTCAGGGAAATCAGTTCTCAGTTCAGGCTTACCCTGTCTCCAGATCTGCACCTTTTTAACTATGGTATAAATGAGATAGAAAACAGCGGCAAACATAAAAATGTAAACACCCCAGCGCATAAAGCCGTGAGGCCCGCCAACGTTAAAGTAAAATTCGCGGGTAACGTCAGTGGCTGGTATACCAAAAGAACTGGCAATACTCATCTGGTTATCCTCCTAAATTAAACACTTCTATAAAAAATTATAGTGGTTGCTAAAAACAAAGACTAAACCCGGCAAAATCCTTTTTAAATTTTCTGTGCAATATATATATTTATGTCAATTTTCATCTATTATAATTACAATAAATTGTCAACACAAATTCTTTTTGCATTTCCTATCTATCATGAAAAGTTCCTTGATGTGGCAGTTGCAACAAAAGAGTGCAGGTTATTAAAAAAAGAATTGTTTTATAAGGTAGATTTCTTTACGTTAATTTTATTGGCTTTTGTTGTATTTTTTGGGAATATATTTTAGATTTATAAAGGAGGATTTTTTTATGAAATTCACAAAGATGCACGGAGCAGGAAATGACTATATATATATAGAAGATCTCAAAGGTGAGATAAAAAATCCATCTAAGCTT
>MWCI01000020.1 GCA_002069965.1 Spirochaetes bacterium ADurb.Bin218
TCTTCAACTGTTGCAGAGAGCTCTTCCATGGATGCTGCCTGGCTCTGGGCATTGTCTGAATATTTTGTGATTATGGTAAGGTTTCCTTCTATTGCCTCATCAAGATCTCTTATGGTGGTTTTTATTGTCTCAATCAAAGATGAGATTTTATTGAATCGCTGTGCATTTTCTTTTGATTCCCTTTGAGCAATTCTAAGAGCCTTTTGTAGAAATTTGTTTGTTGTAACTCCAAGTATAAATAGCAATGTTAGAGTAATAAGTCCATCAATGTATGTTGAGTTTACAGTCTGAAGCAAAAACCAGGTGGCCTGAGGCCTCGCTATAAAAAAGAAATAATATGTATGAGTCGCTATGAATATCAGGAGAATTGAAAAGGATACAGCTGTTGAGCAGTAAAGGGTTGCATAGGCAAGAGCAAGAAACATAAAAGCACCCATTGATACCCCTGCCACATAATAAGGTCTGTTTATAAATCCTGCTGCAGCAAGAAGGCATGCTGAAAAAGCCAGAAAATTAGCTGCAATCTCTACCTTTCCTTTTTTAACAAGAGCTATTATTATTATGCATGAAAAAAACAATAAAGAGGCTGATATAAGAACCTGTTTTAATCTTTCACTGTCAAAATTGAAAAATGAAAAAAGTGTAAGAAAGATCAATCCTATGGCAATTGTTGAGGCAAAGATAAAGATATATTGAGCTTTTTTATATCTGATTAAATCTGCTTTATTATATGGAGAAAGTATTTTTTTTGAAAGGCTTTTCATCTTAGTATCCCATTCAAGCTGTTTTTTGTCTATATAAGACACAGAGCAATGAGGGCTAAATATGTCAATTTATAATTTTTGTAAAAAAATCTTTTTTAGAGTTTTTTAGAACTTATAGGAAAGGGCAATGCCATATATTGCATTATTTTCTAAGTCAAGAGAGATAAAGGGTGAGGGGATAAAATACTCATCAATAATTGAACTATTACTTAGATCTTCCCTGGAAAGAGCAGTGTGAATAACCTCAGTTAGTTTTGTTAAGGAAAGTAAGTAGCATATTTTTTTTGCCTTTGAGGTATTATTGCTGCCTTTTTTATAAGAATCTGTATTTTGATCGTAAATTTCTTCTCTCGAGAATTCCCTCATGGCAGAATATAGTAAAATATTGTTGAGGTGAAAGTAAAAGTATCCCCAGTATCTGTGGCCTTTGTAAAACATACCTCCACCATTGCTTATGAGAGAAAGATATATGGAGCTATATTGGTTTCCAAGAAAGGATGATTGCTTGTAAGAGCTCTTTGACTCCTCTAAATAGGAAAAGGCATAGGAGTCTATAAAAAGAGGGAGGCCTCCTATAGTGAGCATATACCAGGCAAAGTAATTCATGGCTCTGTTGTCTCTGGAAATGTCTTTGTCTTTTTCTTTAAGACGGGAAGGGCTGTTATAAAAGCCCATGGCCTCCATGTATAGATAAGGGGAGGCATTTATCATCCATAAGCCGAGTCCTTCCCAGTCTTCGTGCATGTAATATCCAAGAAAGGGAGAAGCAAAGGGCATCGAGGCGCTTGCAAAGGGAGTAAGAATAGCAAGATAAGCAGTGTTTGTTATGGAACTGTCAGCAAAGAGAAGTTCTTGCTTGCGTGATGTATAGTATTTTTTCAGTTCTTCTGATTTTGATACAAAGTTTATTAAAAGAAAGCTGTTTTCTTGCAGGTTGACTTCAGAGGTTATTTTGCCATTGCTGATGGTAACGTCAGAGAGCTTAATAACCTCTCCAGTGATATTTTTCTGGCAAAGAGGAAATGTCCCTGAAAGCTTTATATCCTCTTGCAAGAGAGATGTTCCATTGACCTTTTTGATTGCAATGTCATGCTGGAATCTTTGGAGAGTCTTTATGATAAAATTAGCAGATTGCTCTTCACATAAAAGGCTAAACTCCCGTGAACCAGAGGGATATTTTAGCGGGATTTTTATAGTAGCAGAATAAATTAAGTTCCCATTGTATATTCTGTTTGAGCCATGGGCCCTTAGATTGAGAATAAGGTAGGAGTTTCTATCTTCTATATTCCCTGAAATTAATAGGTGAATCTCTGCGTTTTTTGCAAAACCACTTAGGCATTTTTCATCAAAACAGTTAAACTTTGAAAGCTCTTTATTTATCACCTTTGAATCAATCGTATCAAATAGCTCAGTTTCTTTAAGAATTCTCAAGGTATGCTCTTCTATTAAAGAAGCCAGAGCCATTGATCTGTTGGAGTCCCATGAGATATATGCCACAGCGGCAACTGGTTTTGCCTCTATAGCAAAGGGCAAGAGCATAAAAGTTATAAGGGATATATTAAATATAAAAGATTTTTTCATAGGGAGCTTTATCATTAGTAAGGTTTGAACCTGTGTCAAATAAAAAAGTCTAATATTGCCTGAAAAGAGCAGCTAATTTTCCTATAATTGTAAATTCTCCTTCTATGGGGGCATAAGCGGGGTTGCATGGAAGAAGTCTATAGCTATTTGAATTTTTATCAAGGACCTTAAGTGTAGCTTCATCTTCAATTAAGGCCGCCACAATCTCTCCACTTTCTGCTGCTTCCTGGCTTTTTATAATTGCAGTATCTCCATCAAGGATTCCTGCCTCAATCATTGAGTCTCCATGAACAGTGAGTGCAAAAAATTCCCCATTGCCCACCATTTCAAAAGGTAGGTTTATATAGCCTGTAACGTTTTCCTCTGCAAGTATTGGGCTTCCTGCTGCAATCCTTCCAAGAAGAGGTATTGAGATTAAGGCATCTGGGATTTCATCTGTAACAACAATTGCCCTTGATTTGTTTTGGAATGTTTTTATGTAGCCTTTTTTTTCTATGGCCTTTATGTGATCATAGGCACCTTTCACTGTGATGCCAAATCTATCTCCAATTTCTCTGATTGTTGGTGGAAATCCAGATTCAGCTATCTTTTCCCTTATGTATTGCAAAACCATCTGTTGCTTTTCTGTTAGTTCTTTTGACATAAAATACTCCTTCCCTAAACAAAAGGTTAGCATACATTTGTAGTTATGTCAAGTTAAAATTTTAAAATTTAAAAAGGCAAAGGTCATTACTTATGAATTCTTATTCCTTCCCAGAAAACACTGTAGATGTCATCTATTAGTTCTTCAGTGAGA
This sequence comes from Spirochaetes bacterium ADurb.Bin218, assembly GCA_002069965.1. Lineage (GTDB taxonomy): Bacteria > Spirochaetota > UBA4802 > UBA4802 > UBA5550 > UBA5550. Next base: position 3,142 of record MWCI01000020.1, read on the forward strand.
TTTATTGCATTGTTTACATAGAGGTAGTGCAGTTGTTTTATTGTTCCCCACATATATACAGCAATGGTATTGTAATCAACTCTTCTGATTTCTCCCTGAGAAATACCTCTTTCTATTAGTAGCTTTAAGTGGATATTTCTCCTTTTTGTTTCCTCAATAACTGTTCTCTCAATATATGGAGATGTCATATATTGAGAGATAAACCTTCCTTCATATTCCCGTGTTATAAAGAAGTTGAGTATGTTTTTCCATTTTGTGTAAAATTCGTCTCTGACGCTTATATCTGGTGGTATATTCGCCATTGTGGCTTCATGGAGTTCTTTCATTATTATGTCATAGAGCTCATTTATTATAGACTCTTTGCTTTTAAAATATCTGTATATTGTTCCTGCACCAACACCAGCCTCTTGAGCAATCATTGAAACAGGTGTAGCATGAAATCCGTTTTCTGTAATGAGTTTTAGAGTAGCCCTGAGTATTCTATCTTTCTTTGAGTTTCCCTGCATTGTTATCTTCTTTAGAAATTTAATTTTGCTTAAATTTAAAAATTTCGATTTTTTGGTCAATAGCAATTCAAGCTACTATTGTCAATTAATTGGCGTCAAGTCTTATATTATTTAAAGAAAAGGAGCTTTTTTCTCGATAAATAATAAATAAAGACTCTTTTATACTATTTCAAGAGAAAATTAATGGCAGCTGTAACCATACTTCTTACATCTGATATCCATTTTGCAATTGAGAGAATTAATCCTCTTATTTCAAGTAGTGAGAGGTTTTCTACTTTTAAAAAGATTATCTCCCTTGCAAAGGAACATGATATTTTCCTCATCGTAGGTGATTTAGTTGAGTTGCCTTTTGCATGTGAGGAACTGATAAATGAAATCAATAAGGAGTTGCAAACCCTCATGGATAGTGGAACTGAGGTTTTTTTTCTTCCAGGGAGAAGTGAGCTGTGTTTTGATTGTAGGGCAAAGTTTTCAGTTGATGATATAAAAACTACTGGAACTTTAAGAACTGATGATGTGATTAAATCCAGTAAAGGAAATATTTTTTTATATGGAACAGCGCCATGTAATTTAAACAGAACTTCTCTTACAAGGCTTCCAGATAAAGGGTTTCATATTGGAATGTTTTATGGAGATTTTGATCCTAACTCTGAAAAGAAGTTTTCTCATTGCTCCATAAGTAGAAGTGATATAAAGAATATGAATTTTGATTTTTATGCCCTTGGTGGATGTCATATCCCACGGCTTTTTCGTATTCCAGAAAAAATCTTAGGAGCCTGTGCAGGTAGCCCTGAGGCCTGTTCTATTGATGAAACAGGGGAGAGGTTTGTAATATCAATGACTGTAAATTCCTCAAAAATTGTTTTTATAAAGAGAATTCCAGTGAATACCATCTCCATACAGGAGAGGACTTTCGATTGTTCTTCTATTAAATCAGAGATGGAATTGGCAGATCAATTGAAAGAAATATCTAATAGGGATTGTATCAATTATATTAGGTTGAGTGGCACAAGATCCTTTTTAATTACAGATAGCTTTAGAAGTGAAATGACAGGCTTTTTCAGAGGTCTTAAAATTATTGATAATACAAAAAGAGATTTGCAGGTTTTACTTACAGAGGAGTCAGAGGGTGATTCTCTTAAGGCAAGGTTTTATGGAACTTTAAAAGACAGAATTATTGCAGGGGATTCCCTATTATCAGAAATTATAGAAAAGGATAAAATCGCAGAAAGTTTTTCCACAGGGGGGGTTCTCTTTTGCGATTCTTAAAAATTACTCTTTTTGAATTTGATGGTCAAAGGCAGAGCTTCCCTCTGGAGGATGGATTAAATATTGTTGTTCCTGAAAAATATGATGCTTCTGTTTTTGCACAACTGCCCTTAGTTTCAATTTTTGGCACTTCAAAAGATGGCAAATCCCTTGAAGAGTTATGCAGGAACAAATTTTTTAGATCTGAGGTTTTATGTAGAATTTTTCATAGGGAGGTCCCTTTTATTTTTGATAATGGCACGCTCTACAGAGAAAAAAATTTTGATATTCCCTTTACTTTTGATGACTTTCTGGTGGCTTCTTTTTTTCCATCATGGAACCATTTTATGGAAAAAGATGTCCCTTTGAGGGATAAGCTAAAGAGATATTTGGTTGCATGTGAATTTGAAAGAGAAAAGAACTCCTCGTTATATAGAATTGAAAGTGATCTTAAAATGAGAGAGCAAAAAATAAGAAATCTGGAAAAGGAACTTCAAATTCTTGAACTAAAAAAAAGAAAAAGCAGCAAAATAGGAAGAGACATTGCTTTTATAGAATCTGAAGTATCTCTGCTAAAGGAAAAGCGCAACTTAGCTTATCTTTATAAAGAGTCTCTTGTAAAAGTAAAGAATCTTGAAGAGGAGATAAAAAGTTTAAAAACTGAATCACTTGAAATCAAAAAAGAGATTCTGCAGGCAAAGGAAAACCACAGCAAGCTAAAAGAACTTGATGAAGATATAAAAAGCAGATTTCCTCATTTAAAATATAATCCTGATAGTGAGTACTTTGATTATGAAATGCTACAGGAAAAATTTAAGGCCTATAGAAATGCAAATGAGAAGGTCTCCAATTATGAATCTAATCTAAAAAGCTCTCTCTCTGGAATAGCTAAGGCAATTGGTAGCTTAATTACTTTTTCAGTTATATCGCTTTTATTCATTTTTGTTAAGGCATTGACCCTATTTAATTTCCCTGGCATATTGTTCTTTTCTTTAAGCATAATTTCCTTTATTTCTGCAATTTTTATAGGATTTTATTATTATCTTCTCACTAAAAAGGGCGTGCCTGATTCTTTGCTTCAAAGCAAGGCTCTGGCTCAAAAAGAGCTTCTTGCAACATTAAAGGCGGAGTCCCTTTTTGAAAGAGATGCTGATGTTGGTGATATTTATGAGTTTGTTTTTCGCTATCTTCAGGATATGATTGCCTTTCTGGAAAAAAATAATGAGTATAATCTTTTGCGAAAAAATTTAATGGAGCAAGCAAATTATGAGGACTTTGAAAATAAGCTAAATCTCATTTCATCAGAGATAGATAGTAAAGAGAAGGAGATAGCTTCTGTTTTATCATCCTGTGATAGCACAATTCATCCTTTGCCAGAAAGAGAAGATGTTGGCTCACTAATTCCTGTGATTGATCAAATTATTAGTAACCTTGATGAGGAAATAGATGGTAAGGTGCAGATGATAGATAAGATGAAAGAGGATTTTCATTTGTCTGATACTGATACAGAATCTTTTGAAAAAACAAAGCTCAAGATTGATGATGAGATAGCCTCTATATGGAAAGAGATAACTTCTTTGCGACACATAAAAGAAGTATACGACGAGGCTGAGACACTGTGGTTTTCTGAAAAATTGGATCTTTTGATACAGAAGAGTTCCCAGATCTTTTGCAATATATATGAAGAAGAAGATAGAGCAGGTTTTGAGAGAGAGTTAAAAAAGTTATTGGAGTGCTTGCCTGTAGAATTTGAAGGTCGTGATGACTGGATTATTTTTGAGTTGACAGTGAAACTTGCTTTATGTGAAATTTTAGATAGAGATTATATCCCTCTTGTGCTTGAAGAGCCTTTTGGTTTTTTTTCTGATAATTACATTGAAAATTTAAAAAAAATCTTGCTTCTTCTTTTCAAGAAAAGGGAAGTTATTTTGATTACTTCGCAAAAAATGGATTTTACAGGTAATATTATTTATTTTTAATTTTGGTAAATATGGATAAAGATATTCAGCTAACTTTTTCTGATGATCCTATGTCTCTGGAGGCTGCTGAGATTTTTCAGTTGTTAACAGAAGGTAATTTTTCTGAGGCTGTTAGAAAAAGCGATGCTTTAATGTCTGTTGATCCTGATTATCCTGGAGTTGTGGAATATTACAGAACTGCTAAATTCTGGAACAATAGAGAAAAGGCTTTAAGAAAAACCCCAGAAGGGAAAAAGTGTGCTGATTTTTTAATGGAGGAGTGGTCTGCCTTTGAAGAGTATGCAGAGTATAGAAATATGAAGAACTCCTCAGCATATAAAGCTATAATGAATTTTGTATTTTTTAAAGCTGCAGAGAATTACAAGCTGGCATTTCAAAATAATGAGGATACAGATAACAAATTTGATCTTCTTCTTAATTTAGGAGAGTGTTTTTTGCGCCTCAAGGATTATAAGTCAGCAGCAGATACTCTTGAGTATGCAATGAACTCATATAAGAGTAATGCCCGCCTCCTTTTTATTCTTGGTGAGGCCTATTATCACCTTGATGATATACCAAAGTCTCTTCTATATTTTCGAGAGGCTTTTTTAATAGATCCCTCAAAGATTGATCTCTCTGTGGTTGAAGCCAGGCCTATTCATGAGATAGTTGAAATAATAGCCAGCTCGGGCAAAGAATATAGAGATATAAGAGAGTGGATCCCCATATATGGGTATTTAACTGATATTTTTTATGTCCGGAGAAATTTAAGCAAGCATCAGGTGGAATCAATTAAAAGAGAGATTATAAACTTAGAAAAGAGTTTTGCCAGACTTGGACCTGATGATGTGGAAAATACAAATGTGCTCCCAAGGATGATTAACAAGTATTTATGGCTACTTGATTATTATGAAAATCAGGTGCCAAATATTGAGAATATGGAGCAGATAAGGAGCAGGCTTATTGCCATTGACAGGGAACTCTTTTTTGAGTTTTTTAAGAAAAAGCCAAAGAAGATATAGAAATTTGCTTTTATTATCTGAATAATATATGAATTCTTTTTGACTTGACTCACAGAGCTTTCTTTGTTTAACTCCCCAGTGATGGCATTATATTGATAATGGAATTTATAAATGAGTGGCTTTACAATTCTTTCATATCCTACAGAAAAAAATAGCACTTTGCTTTCTCTGACAACAGAGCGATCAAGGTATATGTTGCCTCTTGGGGGCAGATTTCGCATTGTTGATTTTACTGTGAGAAATTCTGTTTCTTCAGGAGCAAAGGAGACAATAATATTTACAAACACTCAAGATCATCTTGAAGAGTATGTTAATTTTTATCACGAGGATTATTCTGAAGCAGGTCATCCTGTGAGGGTTTATCCTTTTTCTCAGGAGGATCCATCTTCTGTACTTGAGGCTATCTCTTCATCAGATGCCTCTTATTTTGTTTTATACAATGGGGATAATCCTTCAGTTATTGATCTATCATCTATTTTGAAAAAATTTAAGGGCACAAAAAAGAAAGGGGTTTTGATTAAGCTCAAAATTGCAGGTAAGGCTACAATGTCTCAGAGGGTTGTTATATCTGATAAAAAGACCCTTGTTTCTGTTGTAAAAAAGGCTCTTACAGAAAAATATAAATCCCCAAATTTTTTTGAGATGATTATAAATATGCTCATGCATTCAGGGATAGGGACTTCAACTGTAGATGCCCTTTACTGGAATATAAATAGCGTCACTGATTATTATAATCTCAACAGGGATATTATATGGAATGAGGGAATATCATCCCTTATATATAAAGATAGGATAATTAAGAGTCAGATAAAAAAAGAAGGCTTTGCAATGCTTGATGAATATGGGATAATCAAAAATTCCTTTGTTTCTGATTATTGTTATATAAATGGAAAAGTAGAAAATAGCATAATATTCCCTGGTTCTGAGATTCATCAAGGAGCAGTGGTGAGAGATTCCATTATTCTTCCCTTTGCAAAAATAGGACCCAATGCTAAAGTTATAAATGCAATAATTGATGAGGGTAATGATATTGATGAGAGATTTATTGTTGGAGCAGGTTGCAGAATTGGCTCTGAGGAAAAATTTATAAAAAATAGAGATTTTCCAAATATTTTGAATAACAGTATAACCTTGATTGGAAGGGAAAATTTTTTGCCAGAGGGAGTCTTTGTGGGATCTGCCTGTTTCATTGCCCATGGAAAGGCCCAGGAATATTTTTTGACAAAAAATAGACTGGAAGATGGTGAATCTGTTTTATAATTTATTTTTATATAAAAATTTTAGAATAAAAGAGGTTTTATGACAATATTGATTAAAGACATTCAAAGAAACGTGAATGAGATAATCAGAATAGAGGTTTCTGAATTTAAAGGGAAGGAGCTTATCAATATCAGAATCTGGTATGTGGCAGGCAGAGACGCTGATGGAAAGGAAATATATAAGCCTACACAAAAGGGCGTTGCCCTTAACATATCTGAGTTTGCTGAACTTATGGATGGAATGAAGCGCCTTGAGGCTTATATAAAGGACAAAGAGCATGGAACTATTCCAGATCAGCCTGCTCCACTTAATAAGGCTGATTATTCTGAGGGATTGCCAGATCAGGAGGAAATTGAGGGAGAGGAAGAAGCTTAAATTTCTTCCTCTTATGGAATAAAACTAAAACTCGATATTTAAAAAAGCAATATCATCGTTTATTGGATTTTTACCCCTGTAGCTATTTATTGTGTTAAAAAGTTCCAAGCAGAATTGGTCTCCATGGATGTTAGACTTTTCCTTTATAAATTTTGCAAGGCCAATCTCTCCAAACTCCTTGCCATCCATGTTCTTTGTTTCTGTTATTCCATCTGTATATATAATTAGCCTATCGCCTTTTTGGACCTTTATTTTCTTCTCTTCATATTCTGTGTTGTCTGATATTCCGACAAAAAAACCAAAGGTGTCAAGGCCTAATATTTTGCTATCTGAGGATCTGTAGAAAAGAGCTCTTGTATGACCTGCATTTGTATATTTGAGAACACTCTCCTGTTTATCATAAATAAAATAAAAGGCTGTTATATATTGAGTATCCAGAAGAACACTTCTCATCTTCTTGTTGATTTCACTTAGAAGCTGTGATGTACTATCAAAGCGGAGGACATATATGCTAAAGAGCATCTTTGCCATTGTCATTGTAAGAGCTGCTGGTATGCCATGGCCTGTAACGTCTGCTATAAGAAAGGCTACTTTTGAATCATCAATTTTATAGCAGTCAAAGAAATCGCCACCAATGTCTTCAATGGGATTATAGATACCTGTTATTTTGGGATATTCGATAAAATCAAAATTGTCTGGTATAATAAAGCGCTGAATTTTCCTTGCGGCCTCCAGCTCTTTTTTGATCAACATATTTTTTTCAAAAAGCTCGCTATTTGCAGTTTTGAGGCGCAAAAGTGAAAATACCCTTGCTATGAGTTCCTGCTCATTAAGGGGCTTCAGAAGATAATCATCAGCTCCTGTTGAGAGGCCTTTGATCTTGGAATTGAGATCGTCAAGGCCAGTCATAAGTATTACTGGTATAAAATTTTCTCTTTCATCTTTATTAAACTCCTTCAAAAAGCCAAAGCCATCCATTTCTGGCATTACAATATCAAGGAGTATAAGGTCGTATTTGTTATTTTGCAATAACTCAAGCCCCTGAAGCCCATTTTCGGCCTCATCAATGGTCATATTGAAGGGAGCAAGAGCTTTAGCAATAAAAGCTCTATTGAGCTTGCTATCGTCTATACAGAGGATGCGGTATTTTTTATTTAACAAATTTTTTATCATTGTCTAATTTATCATTGTTTTTATTTTTGGTAAAAAATATTTTATTTCCCTTTAGATATAATAATTTATTAACAATAAAATTTCAACAATGTTTTAAATAAAATGAATATACTTTTTGTGCAATTACCTCTGCAAGATCATTCTTATGGCTATATAAATGGCAACATAGACTATGCCCCTGCTGCTTTATCTGGATATATATTGAAAAGATTTAAGCATGTCCAATGCCAGAGCCTGCCTTTTGTGCAGGCTAATTTTGCTTCTAATGAGAGAATTGTTTCTTATATACTCAAAACTCAGCCTGACTTGCTATCTTTTACATGCTATCTCTGGAATGTGGAAAGAAATTTAGAGATAGCAAAGATTATAAAACAAAGGGATCATAAAATTAAAATCATATTTGGAGGCCCTGAGATTGCCACTGGTTCTTATGCTATAGCTGAAAAGAGAGAGGCGGTGGATATCTTTGTTTCTGGAGAAGGGGAGTGGTTTTACAACCTCTATCTATCTGGAGTAGATATTGATTATAAAAATATCAATGGCAATAGGGTAGCATTCCAGCCCCATGATGAGCTTATACCTATTTGTGATATATTTGAGCCCCTTGCTGGGAACAGATTAAACTCCATGATTGATGGTTCTGTTTTTATGGAACTTACAAGGGGCTGCCCTTACAGGTGTTCCTATTGTTATTATTCACGAAATTATAATAAGGTAAGAGAGATCCCCTTTGAAAAATTGATTGATGTTATAAAAGGTCGTAGAGACATAAAAGAGATCTATATTTTAAGTCCAACCTTTGACAGATCCCCTGACTTTATTCAAAAGCTTGAAAATCTCAAGAGCCTGAGGCATAGCGTGAGACTCCATACAGAGATGAGGACCGACAGGATCACCAGAGACATTGCGAAGCTTATTTTTGATGCTGGATTTAAGAGCCTTGAGGTAGGATTGCAGTCAATGAATAAAAGGGCGCTTTCTTCTGTTAATAGGAGTAGTAATCCACAGGATGAGATTAAAGGTATGAGCTATCTTCGTGATGCAGGGATAGACCTTAAAATTGGTATAATCCCGGGACTTCCAGGGGATGATCCGGAAAATTTTAAAAATACAATAGATACCCTTGTGGCAGAGGGCTTTGACAATAGCATTGAGCTTTATCCTTTGATGATCTTGCCAGGGACAGAGATCCGTTCCCTTGCACAAAGAGATGATATCGCCTATCAGACAAAGCCTCCATATTTTTTTCTGCAGGGATGGAATTTTTCAATAAGGGATATTTCTGATCTATCTTTGTATCTTGAAGAAAAAACAGGAATGTCTTCATCACTTTTTTATTTGCCAGATTTTACTGATTCGCAAAATCCTTTTTTTATTAAAGGATTTTCTTTATCCTCCAGTAATTGGGCTCTCATTACAGAAAACTTATCGGAGGCAGATACAGCAGTTGTGGACATTCATATCTCTGCTCCTGATGAGTCACGTTTTTATGAAGAGCTTGAAAAATTTGTTGTTAAATGTGATACCAACAGGCTTTATAATATAATAATCTATTCTGATATTGTCTTTGAAAGCCAATTGATTTATCGTATTATAAGTGAAAATGAAAGAGATCACTACTACCGGAGAATCAATCTCTTTAATGGTTTTTTTGATGGTTCAATTTTTCATTTTTTTCAGGTAACATCTAATATTGATGTCTATGATAGAATATTAAGTGAAACAGCAATGATTACTCCAATATTCTTTCTTCATAAAGAGAGCATTCCATCTTTGCCAAAAAAAGGAGGGGATGACCTTTCTCTTCTTATAGATGAGGGATGCTATGACTCTGTAAAAGGCTTTCTTAAAAGATATTATAAAGATATACCCTCATCTGTTGCCTTTAAGAATGAAGCAGAGATGAGCCAATTTTACTCAGAGATAAAAGCTGAGTTTTTGCGCTATCCCTTTAGCTTTGGCATAAAGAGAATATAAAAATTTATTTTAAGCCCTCTATTTCCTCATTCATCTCCTTTAGAGCAATTACAGCAGCCTCTGCATAATGAATCCCATTGTATTTTTTGTAGGCATAATTAATGGAGCTTGAGGCATTAATTCTGTGTATTCGTATATCTTTGCTTTTTTTAAGAACAGCCATTACCTCCTGAAGGCTCCCTCCCTGAGTGCCCACTCCTGGTATAAGGAAAGGAATCTCTTTTCCTGATTTTTCAAATATATTGGAGATCTGCGATAGCTGTTCAGGGTATGTTGCTCCTGCAACAGATCCTATTCCTGGATGATACCATTGTATAATGAGCTCTGCCACATGGAGAAATAATTCTTTATTATCAATTTTAAGATCCTGCAATTGGCCTGAGCTTGAATTGGATGTTTTTGTAAGTATATAATAGCCCTTTTCCGGGAAGCCTTTTATATAGGGCTCAATTGAATCATAGCCAAGATAAGGGGAAAGAGTTACTGCATCTGCATCAAAGAAATCAAAGGCCTCACGGCTATAGGCAGCAGCTGTTTTGCCAATGTCGCCTCTTTTGTAATCTAAAATAACAGGAATACCTGCAGATTTATAAATTTTGATGAGCTTTTCAAGAGTAGCAATCCCTTCCAGCCCATATTGAGCATAAAAGGCATAGTTCGGTTTTACGGCACCAGGTAAGATATTTTTTTTGATGAGTTCATTTAGTATGTTTTCGTAGAATTTAAAAATTATCTCACCATTACCTGTTCCTTTCTCTGGAATATCTTCTATAACTGGATCCATTCCAAAGCATACAATGCTTGAAAATTTATCAGCAGAATTTTTTAAAAGCTCAATGTAATTCATCTTTTAACCTTTCAATATAATCGCAATAGATTTTGTAGTTCTCATCGTCAAACTGGATAAAAATTACTGTGACATCGTAATTTTGGGACTCCATAAAGTCAAGAACTGTATCAACAGCAATTTTGCATGCCTCTTCTTTTGGATATCCATATACCCCTGTGGATATTGAAGGGAAAGCTATTGTCTTGATATTGTGTTCTTTTGCAAGCTTCATTGAGTTTTTGTATGAGTTTTGTAAAATTTGCGCTTCATTATTCTTTCCACCTCGATATATTGGTCCTGGGGTGTGAATTACAAATTTTGCAGGGAGTCTATATCCCTTTGTTATCCTTGCCTCTCCGTGATTGCATCCTCCAAGTGTTCTGCATTCCTCCAGAAGCTCTGGGCCTGCTGCCCTATGAATGGCTCCATCAACTCCTCCGCCTCCAAGCAATGTGGGATTTGCAGCATTCACTATTGCATCGACCTTCTCTTTTGTAATGTCTCCTTTTTTTACGATTATTCTGGAAAGAGCATCTTTTTTATTCATTATTTTCCTCCGCAGTCTGTTACTTCGTTGTTTAGCAGACTTAAGGCATGGGGTATAGCCTTTTCAATAAACTGAAGGTTTTCTCTTACCCCCTTTGGGCTTCCTGGAAGATTTATTATAAGGCTCTTTCCTCTTATGCCAGAGATCGCCCTTGAGAGCATTGCATGGGGGGTAATCTCAAGGGATTTCATTCTCATTGCCTCAGCAAATCCTGGAGCTTCTCTTTCTATTACATCCTTTGTTGCCTCTGGGGTTTGATCCCTTGGAGCAAATCCTGTTCCACCTGTTGTTAATATGAGATCTATTTTTTCATCACATAGTTCAATGAGAGTTTTTTTTATAATCTCTCTTTCATCTGGAACTATTATTTCCCTTACAACGGAGAGGCTATTGTTTTCTGCCCACCTACGTATTTCTGGACCAGAGAGATCATCCCGTTCTCCTCTTGAGGATCTGTCGCTTACAGTCACTATGGCAAGTTTATATGAATTCATGGAAATCCTCTTTATATTTTATTATTCTGAATAGCTTCACTGTAAGTGCTATAAAAGATAGCGTCAACTTTATTTTGTATATAAATTTAACTGGTTCATAAATTTTAAAATTTATGCGCTTAAATTTTTGAAAAATTTTTTTAAAAGGATATTTTTACTCTATCATAAAAGACCTTTTATAACAGGAAAAATTATGACCCTTACAAAAAGAACTATTATTTCTCTTAGTTTTCTTATGATCTTAATGGCTTTGCTTATGTCTGTTATTCTCTGGATTTATGTTTCTTTTATATTTAGAGAAAGTGAGGTTAAAAGCGCCAGAACCAATATGGAGAGATTGTGTGGTGTTATAGACAGAGAGGTGGAGGCCATTGATTCCTTTTGCAAGGATTATGCCTTCTGGGATGATACATATAATTTTATATATAAAAAAAATCAGGATTATATATTAAAAAATTATGATGTTCCCTACCTCAAGACTCAAAGTATTCACTATGTATGTATTATGGATATGAATGGGAGGATCCTCTACAGTGCATGCTATTCCCCTGAGGATTATAAAAAGATGAATTTTGATTTTAAAGGCGATTACTCATGGGAGAAGATTTTTTCAAAGGGCAGCAGCAGTATAGAAAAGGGCCTTGTAAGCTTAGGGGATCATATATTGCTGGTCTCTTCAAGGCCAATAAGCACAAGTCTTATGGATGCTGTGCCCAATGGCAGGCTTGTTCTGGGTCGCTTTCTTGATAAGGAAAGGATTAGTAATATATCCTCTATGATGCATTTTAATTTTGATCTTATACCTTTGAAAGAGAAAAATATCTCACAGGTAGAGGATACTGTTGATATTAATAGCACAGATATACATGTTTACCGTATTCTTAAAGATGTTGCAGGGTCATCTATTGCGGGCCTTATGCTCCATCATGACCGTGGACTAAAGGATATAGCAATAGATACTATTAAGGCAATATGGTTTGTCATTTTTTTCCTTACTTTGCTGGTAATTTTTGCCCTTGTTTTTGTTATTAGAAGAATAGTTATCAATCCTCTTCATGAGCTTACAGAATCAGCCTATCTTATTGCAGAAAATGAGGATTTTGCCAGAAGGCTTCCTGTTATAGCAGTTGAAGAGTTTTGTAAGTTTTCAACTGCTTTTAATTCTTTGCTTGATGTATTGGCTGGAGTTAATCAGCACCTTGAAGAAAAGGTTGTTGAGAGGACAAAAAATCTCATTGCTGCAAATCAGGAACTCAATTTGATGAAAGAGATCTTTGAGCATTCTCTGGAAGGAATTCTCATTACAGATAGTAGTGCTAATATCATAAATGTTAATCCTGCCTTTACAAATATTACTGGCTATACCAAAGATGAGGTTATAGGTAAAAATCCACAATTGCTTAAATCTGGTTTTCACGATAAAGTTTATTTTACTCATATGTGGAGGACATTAAATACAAGCGGCCATTGGTCTGGAGAGATATGGAACAGACATAAAGATGGGAGGGCATATCCTCTTTTTCTTGCCATCAGTGCCATCAAAAATATAAGCGGAGAGGTTATTCACTATGTAGGGATTTTTCATGACATGAGTGATATTAAGCGCCAGGAAGAGCTCATCAGGTATCAGGCATACCACGATGCCTTGACCTCTTTGCCTAATAGAGTTCTCCTTAAAAGCAGAATAGAGAGAGCAATTTCTCACTCAACAAGAAGTGGTAAAAGGTTTTGTATTTTATTTGCAGATCTTGATAATTTTAAGTTTATAAACGATTCCCTTGGTCACACATCAGGTGATCTTTTTTTAAGATCTGCAGCCTCAAGGTTAAAAAATATTTCAAGGGATGAAGACACAGTAGCAAGGGTTGGAGGTGATGAATTTGTTATTCTCCTTGAGGATGTTCCTGATGAGAAGCCTGCAGTAAGGGTAGCCAGAAGGATAATAGATTCATTTAAAGAGCCCTTTGATATAAATGGAACAAAGGTTTATGGAGGTATAACCATCGGGATCTCTATTTATCCTGAGGATGGCGAAGAGGCAGATGCTTTGCTAAAAAATGCAGATATAGCAATGTATAGGGCAAAAGAAAAAGGAAAACAGGGTTTTGCTCTTTTTAAACCTTCACTTAATGAAAGCGCTGAGAGAAAGTTCAGAATAGAAAATGAGTTGCGTAAAGCTATAGATGAGGGTGGCTTTGAGGTGTTTTTTCAACCTAAGATTGATTTAAAAAGCGGAACAATTGTTGGGGTGGAGGGGCTTGCGCGATGGTTTCATCCTCAGGGGATAATTAGCCCCTCTGATTTTATACCACTGGCAGAAGAGATAGGTCTCATATCTGAGATAGACAGAATAGTGCTTTATAGCGCTCTGGACAAAATAAGTTCTCTTAATAAGACTCTCTCTTATAATCTTAAGCTTTCTTTAAATTGCTCTGCCAAATTGCTCCATTTCCGTGGTTTGCCAGAGATTATAAGTGATGCCCTCTTAAAGTATGATTTTAGGCCAGAGTGCTTTGAGCTTGAGATAACAGAAAACTCTTTGATGAGGGATCTAAACTCAAGCCGTGCAATGATTAATCGCTTATTTGAACTTGGGATCTCCATAGCGCTGGATGATTTTGGGACAGGTCTTTCATCTTTGGCTCAGTTGAAGAATTTGCCAATAAGCTCAATGAAGATTGATGGGACTTTTATCAGGGATATAGATGCAAGTCCAGGAGATGAACATATAGTTAAGGCAATAATAGAGCTTTCGAAAAAAATAGGAATTGAAAGCATTGCAGAGGGAGTGGAAAAGGAAACACAATTTCAGTTTTTAAAAGATTCAGGTTGCGATATTGCACAGGGATTTTTTATATGCAAGCCTCTATCCTTGGAAGAATTAAGAGCTTTTCTTGGATTGTCTTGAATTATCTATCAATTTATAAATAAAAATCTTGACTCATAGCTTTCTTTTTTTTAAAACTTGCAGGGTGGTAATATAAACAGCTAATATCCCTGTTTAATCCATCCATTTTGTTATAATAAAAAATCATTAAGGAGTCTTCTATGGCCAGAAGAGTTATTCAGGTTGAGGAGAAGGTAGGTCTTCTTGAAGGTTTTCCTTTGAGTGTTCAACATCTCTTTGCTATGTTTGGTGCATCAATACTTGTTCCAACTCTCTTTGGAATAAATCCAGCTATTGTTTTATTGATGAATGGCATTGGCACTTTAATCTATCTTGTTTTATGTAAAGGGAAAGCTCCAGCTTTTTTAGGTTCAAGCTTTGCTTTTATATCACCTGTTTTAGTTGTGCTTGGTGCAGATAAGTCCTTCTGGGGAGCTAATTATGGCTATGCCCTTGGAGGCTTTATAGCTGCAGGTTGTGTATTTATTATAGTTGCATTGATTATAGGGACCTTTGGGACAGATTGGCTTAAGGTCGTTTTGCCACCTGCTACAATGGGTCCAATAGTCGCCCTTATAGGTCTTGAGCTTGCAGGGGTTGCAGCATCAATGGCAGGGATAATCCCTGAGGGAGGTAGCTATAACTCAAAGGCGGTTATAGTCTCTATGGTTACTCTGGCAGTGGCTGTTTTTGGATCTGTCATGCTCAGGGGATTTTTATCAGTTATACCAATACTTATTGCAATAATTGTTGGATACGTAGTTGCACTATTTCTTGGTGTGGTTGACTATACTCCACTTTCAAAGGCAGCAGTTTTTGCTATGCCACAGTTTTATTTTCCAAAGTTTGACATAAATGCAATAATAGTAATATTGCCAGCATCCCTTGTTGTTGTGTCAGAGCATATTGGTCATCTTATAGTAACAGGTAGAATAGTGGAAAAGGATTTAACAGTTGATCCAGGACTTCACAGATCACTCATGGGAGATGGGATCTCTACAGTTATATCAGGATTTACAGGTTCTGTTCCAACAACTACTTATGGTGAGAACATAGGGGTTATGGCAATTACAAAGGTCTATTCTGTATGGGTTATAGGAGGAGCAGCCATTCTTTCAATATTGCTTGCATTTATTGGAAAGCTTTCTGGTTTTATTCAATCAATACCAGTTCCAGTAATGGGAGGCATAAGCCTTTTGCTTTTTGGAGTTATTGCTGCATCAGGTATAAGAATGATTGTTGAGGAAAAGGTGGATTACAGCAGAGCCTCTAATCTTATTCTGTCATCAGTTGTATTTATAGTTGGTATAAGCGGAGCAGCTTTTAATATTGGACATGTTCAGTTAAAGGGAATGGCTCTTGCTACAGTTGCAGGGATGATATTGAGCATGATATTCCATTTTATAGAAAAGATGGGATGGGTAAATGATGCTCATTAAAATTGTTTAATAAATAAATATGGCCAGGCAAGAAATTTTGCATGGCCATATTTGTCTTAATAGTTTTCAACATGTATTTCAAAATAGCTTTGAGGATACAGACATGTTGGGCATTTTTGAGGAGCCTTTTCACCTTCGTGGAGGTAGCCACAGTTTCTACATTTCCAGGTAACCTTTCCATCACGGACAAAGACTTTGCCGCTTTCAAGATTGTCGTATAGCTTTTTATATCTTGCCTCATGAGCCTTTTCAACAAGGGAAACCATTTTGAAAAGAGCAGCAACTTCTTTAAAGCCTTCTTCCTCTGCAATTTTTGCAAATTCAGGATAAAGCATAGTCCATTCTTCATTTTCACCATGGGCAGCCTCTTGCAGGTTTTCAAGGGTTGTTCCAACCTTACCAGCAGGATAGGAGGCAGTAATTTCCACAGGACCACCTTCAAGGAAAGAAAAAAATCTCTTGGCATGCTCCATTTCGTTTAAAGCTGTTTCTTCAAATAAAGCAGCAATTTGTTCCAGCCCTTCTTCCCTTGCCTTTGCTGCAAAGAGATCATATCTTGTCCTTGCCTGAGATTCACCGGCAAAAGCTTTTAAAAGATTTTGTTCAGTTTTTGTACCTTTTATTGATTTCATGTTATTTCTCCTAAAAATTTCATTTTTGTAAAAAGTGCCAATCCTGGCTTAATTTAGTAATTTAAGTATTGACTAAGTGAAGGGATTTGTCCATAATTTTTTTAATTCCTTTTTGATAAAAGGAGTCCCTTTTTTATAATCATATAGAGATTTTAAAAATAAAAGGGAGATGAAGATGACAAAAGATGATCGCAAGAGAGCTATGGTTGTTATAGTGCTTCTTGGTCTTGTGAGCCTTTTTTCTGACACAATATATGAAGGTGCAAGGAGCGTCAATGGTCCTTATCTTGCTTTGCTTGGTGCAAATGCCACTTTAGTTGGCATTATTGCAGGTGCAGGCGAGTTTGTTGGCTATGGGGTGAGAGTAATCTCTGGGTATTTTTCTGATAAAACAAGATCCTATTGGCTCTTTACTTTTATTGGCTATGGCCTTTTGATCTCTGTGCCAATGATTGCTCTTTCAGGTATATGGCAGATTGCTGCACTTTTTATGGTTTTTGAAAGATTTGGTAAGGCACTTCGCAGCCCTTCAAAGGATACAATTCTTTCCATGGTTTCAAATAGGGTTGGCAGAGGTTATGGCTTTGGGCTACATGAGGCAATGGATCAGCTTGGGGCTTTTATTGGGCCAATGATCTTTACTGCAATATTTTCTATTTATGCAATTTCTTCTGGCAATGAATTGCGCCTTTATCAAAAGGGATATGGACTTCTTTTAATTCCATTTTTTATTGTAATGGCACTCCTCGTTTTTTCCAGATCCCTTGTGCCAGATCCTGCAAAATTTGAAGATGTAAAGGAGCATGAAGAAAAGAGTGATAGCTTTACAAGGGTCTTCTGGTTTTATTCTCTCTTTACTTTCTTTTCAACAACTGGTTTTGCTGTCTTTACATTGATTGCCTATCATCTTAAGGTGAATTCCATTGTCAACGATACTCTTATTCCTGCTTTTTATGCAGGTGCAATGATTGTTGATGGTATTGCAGCATTAATTGTTGGCAAGCTCTATGACAAAAAAGGATTGAACCTTCTTGTTCTTACTCCTATTATTACAGCGCCTATAGCTTTTACTGTTTTTTCAAAGAATATTATTTTAATAGTTATAGGAGTTTTATTCTGGGGCATTGTAATGGGAATCCATGAGACTATAATGAAGGCTGCTATAGCAGATTTGACTCACATAAACAAAAGGGGTCTTGGCTATGGGCTTTTTAATGCAATTTACGGAGTCTCAATGCTCATTGGAGGAGGTGTAATGGGATTTCTCTATGATTCTGGAAATATTATTCTTGTTGGCGCTTTTTCTCTCTCAATGGAGATTGTTGCAATGATAATATTCTTTTACTTCTTTAAAAAGAGTTTCAACTTTGAGTAAGAATCTTTAGCAATGAGTAATAATCTTTAAAAATACTCCTGGCTGATGAAATATAACTCCCTCAGGCTCTGGCCCTGGGAGTTATGCTTTTTTTGAAAATTTTCAGGAATTTTATTTTTGCTTCTTTAGATCCTCTGATCTGTCTGAGGTGATCTTATATGTATCGAGAATTCTCTGGCTGTATTTAAGGACCTTATCTCTTTTTAAAACTATTTTGTTGCCATCGATATCCTCAAATTCATGGAATTCCTTTTGATTATTCTCCACTGCCTCAATTAGATCCTCTATGGAGGATATTAAGTTGCCATTGACAGATTTTATTATGATGTTATCTATGTCATGGTATCCAAGGTTTATTTCATCTGCAAGAACCTTAGAAAGAAGAATAACCTGTTTTCTCTCAGGTGTTCTTATGCCTTTCTGGTAGAGTGTCAAAAGCTCTGATGGTGCAGTGAAAAACCATTGATTGCCCCATTCTAAGAGATAGTTTTTGGTTAAAGGCACAAAGACCAGCCCCCCTGTTATGTAGTATGTAGGAGGGGTATCGTATTTTTCAAAGGGAACAAGTCTTGTTGAGTTCATTGGGACAGTGAGTTTAATGGTTTTATTCATTACCTTCCCATTTCTTAGAATTGAGAGAGTTATATTGTCGTTTATATATTTTTTTTGAATAAGAAAGATCATGGAGGTTCTCTCACCTGGCCTGAATTCTATGGTGCCATCATTTTCAACATCTGTTCCGTCAACTGCTAAAATTACATCATTTACCATGAGTATATTTTTTGCTGGTGAGTCTATGAGTATTCCTGTAATTAGCACCCCACTTTGATCTTCTGCAAGGTTATATTTTTCCCTTATATCTGGATTTTCCATTTTCTGAAATTTAATTCCAAGCTCAGGGAATCCATCGTATTTTCCATCTTCAATATCATGGAGGAAGTGTTTGATTATTGGTGCAGGAACCATGTATCCAATGTTTTCACCTCTCATTGCAGATTGAAATGCCACTCCTACTATCTTATCGCCAATCATTACAGGTCCACCGCTGTTTCCTGGATTTATTGCTGCATCTATCTGACATGCAAGGAGATTGGCGCTGCTGTGGGCATAATTGCGCTGCTCTATTCTTGAAACTATCCCCTCTGTTATACTCATCTCTTCTCCACCTGTTGGGAATCCATATACTGCTACTTTGTCTCTTATCTCTGGCAGATCGCCAATCTGTAGTGGTTGAGTGCCAATAAAAAATGATGGATCAGATACAGATAGTATTGCCAGATCGCTTTCATGGGATATGGAAAGAACCTTAGCGGTATATCTTTTTGCCTCTCCTGCTTTTTTTACCTGGATAAAGGTGCTGTTGCTTACAACATGGGCATTGGTAAGTATTCTCTCTTTATCAATTATACATCCAGATCCAGTACCCTTTGACTGTCCGCTCATCTGCCATGGGTTATCGTAGCTATAACTATCATAGACTGTATAGATTTTTATAACTGACTTTGTAATAAGGGGCTGAGAATTTAGATTTGTGGATGGTATAAAAAATAGCAGCAGATATATGAGCATATTGATCTTTTTCATATTTACCTCTTGTATTTAAATTTTAGGCTCTATGTGTTTTTGCAGGAATAAAATTAATGATTTTAAATAAGTTTAAGTCTTTATTCTCTAAGGTGTCAAGTGCAATTTCTGTGTAAAGTGCCTGGCAGAAATATTAAAATTGATGAAATTTATAAACCCTTAGAGGGATACACTGTTCATAATTACACTACACCTTTGAATCTGCAGTAATCTAAATTACTTGACATTATTAAGCCATAGTAATTTGAGTATAATTGGATATCTATTAATATTTTTTATATGGATGAACTTTATGAAAAAAGAGTTTGGTTATAGAGAAATACCTTATAATTATACATCCTTTTCTGACAGGGAAATTATTCTTAAGTATTTTGATGAGGAGACATGGAACCTCCTTGACTCTCTTAGAGCTGAAAGAAAGACTGGTAGAAGTGCAAAGCTTATTTTTGAAATCATAGGTGACATCTTTATTATAGATCGTAATCCATATATTTTTAATGATATACTTGAATACCCCAAAAAGCTTAAAAGACTAAAGAGGCTTCATCAGATAAGAATTGATTCTATAATTGATAAAACTTCAAATCCAAAAACAGTGGAACTTGTAGATAGGCTCAGAAAGGTTGACAGAGATTTTTTCCAGAAATTCAATACAGAAAAATTTAAAAGAAAAAAGATATTGAGCCTTCTGTCTCAGGTTACATCAGAAAAAAATATTCATTTCTCTGCTTTCCACAAGGTTGCCCATGTAACAGATGCAACAGACTGGCGCGTTGAGTATCCAGAGGTTGTAGTTTATCCAGAAAATTCATCGGAGATTATTGGCCTTGTAAAGGCAGCAAAAGAGCTTGGATTAAAAATAATACCACGTGGGGGAGGTACTGGTCTTACAGGTGGAGCTATTCCTGTTTATCCCAATACAATGGTGATAAATCTTGAGAAACTTCGCAATATAAGCGAGATTGAATTTGTTAAATCTGGAGATAAAACTATTCCAGTTGTAGAAACAGAAGCAGGGGTTATTACAGAAGAGGTTACCCATTATTGCAAGGAGCAGGGATATATTTTTGCTACAGATCCAACATCTGCATGGGCATCAACTATTGGAGGAAATATTGCAGAGAATGCCGGCGGGAAAAAATGTGTAATGTGGGGAACTGCTATTGATAATATATTTTCATTTAAAATAGTAAATTCAGAGGGACATCTTCTTGAGGTTGTGAGAAGGGATCATCCCCATAGAAAAATTGAGCCAGATGATGAGGTGATTTTTGATGTATATCAGCTCCATCGCAAGCGTGAAAAAAATTTACTTAAAACTATAAGCCTTAAGGGAACTGAAATAAGAAAGTCAGGAGTTGGAAAGGATATAACAAACAAGGCTCTTAAAGGGGTGCCTGGAATTCAAAAAGAGGGTGGAGATGGTATTATAGTATCTGCAAAGTTTGTATTATACAGACCCTTTAAATATTGCCGAACAATCTGTCTTGAATTTTTTGGCACTAACATGATAAATGCAGCTAAGGCCATTGTAGAGATAAGAGATATATTTGCAGATGATAAGCTTGTATACCTCACTGCTCTTGAGCATTTTGATGATAAGTATGTGGCAGCCATAAATTATCGTAATAAATCTAATAGGACTGAATTCCCTAAGGCAGTTTTATTGATAGATGTTGAAAGTAATGATCACGATGCTCTGGAACAGGGCACAGAAAAGATCCTTAATATTGTAAAAAATTATAACACTGAGGGATTCCTTGCTGATACAGAGAGTAAAAGAGAGCTTTTCTGGAAAGACAGAAAGAATCTTGGTGCCATAGCCCGTCATACCAATGCCTTTAAGCTCAATGAGGATATTGTTATACCTGTTGAGGCTTTACCTGAGTTTTCTGATTTTATAGATAATCTCAATATCCAGAAAGAGCTTGAAAACAACTGTCAGATTATTGATGAGGTTGTGGAATTGCTTGAGGAGCAAAAAACTGATGATGACTTTTTCCTCTCAAAGATTGATTCCTACATCGCCCATATTAAGAATATTAAGGATAAACAGCTTTTTTATATTAAAAATCTTGAAAGTAGAGCAGGAGATATTGTTGGCTCTTTAGATGAAAAAGATAGAGATAAGCTTCTCTTTGAAGTTTTGAGAGATGGAGCTGTGGAATTTTCTATAGCAGATTCTGTTATAGAAAGGTTTAAGAAAAATTTTCATGGTTACGATGAAATCATAAATAACTTTCAGGAGCTTGTTGATTTTAGACAAAGCAGAAAGCTTATAATTGCAACTCACATGCATGCAGGCGATGGAAATGTTCACGTTAATATTCCTGTTCATTCCAATGATTACAGAATGCTCCTTGAGGCTGATGAAACTGCTGGTATCATAATGAAGGCCACTACGGATAAATTTCAAGGAGTAATATCCGGTGAGCATGGCATAGGGCTCACAAAGCTTCGCTTTATAGACAAAAGCGTTCTTGATGACTTTGCTGCTTATAAAAAGGAAAGTGATCCTTCAGATCTTTTTAATCCAGGCAAGCTTCGCCATGATTTTCCCCATGATATAATTTATACTCCTTCTTTAAATCTCCTTGAGCTTGAGGCCTTTATTCTTGAGGTTGCAGACATGAAGGAACTTACAAAATCGATTTCTTCCTGCGTTCGCTGTGGGAAGTGTAAGGAGGTATGCAACACTCATTATCCTGAGGCAACAATGTTTTATAGCCCACGGAACAAGATCCTTGCTGTAACTCTTATCACTGAGGCTGTTTTGTATGAGGCTCAGACTACCAATAATTTAAGTTTCCGAAATTTTAGAATGCTCAGAGACGTTTCTGATCATTGCACAATGTGCCATAATTGCTACAATCCATGTCCTGTTAACATTGACTTTGGGAATGTTTCCCTTGCCATAAGAAGTCTTCTCCATGAGAGAAAGAGATCTGAGCCTAAGCTTATAACAAGCTTTGTTCTCTTCTACCTAAAGACAAGGGGTTATTATTACAATAAGCTCTTCAGGTATATTTTGTTAAAGGCGGGCTATTCAATGGAGAGGTTAGCCTATGTTGTAAATAAGCCTCTATCTGCCTTTACATCGCAAATTGCACCAAAGCTTAATGAGATTTTAAAATCACGGCTACCACGAGCCGGCAATCCTACTTTACGAGAACTCCTTGGGCTTAAAGGAGCTAATACCTTTTTTGCCTTTACCAATCCACAAAAGGATATTATCAAAAGCGTGGTTTATTTCCCTGGGTGTGGATCTGAGAGGATGTTTCCTGAAATAAGCATGGCTGTAATTGCTCTTCTTTATAATGCAGGGGTAAGAGTTGTAATCCCTCCTGAATATCTCTGCTGTGGCTATCCATTGCTTGCAAATGGACGTCAGAAGGATGCAGAGAATAAGAGTTATGAAAACAGGGTTATCTTTCATAGAATGGCTGATATAGTAAACTACATGGGAATCTCTGATGTTATAGTCTCATGTGGAACCTGCTATGAGATGCTGAGTAAATATACCATTGAGAATATTTTTCAGGATGCAGAAATTACAGATATAAATGAATTTATAGCCACGCATTTGCTTTATTCAAAAGAAGAAAACTCAACTTTATATTATCATGATCCATGTCACTCTCCTCTTAAGAAGATGGGTGCTGATAAAACATTCAAAACAATACTTGGAACAAAACCTCTTGTTGCTCCTAATTGTTGCGGTGAAGGGGGAACTCTTGCCCTATCAACTCCTCATATATCCAATTCTCTTAGAAATAGAAAGAGAAAGAATATAAAGGAGCTTTTAACAAAGAGGGAAAACATAACTGTCCTTACTACATGTCCAAGCTGTGTTCAGGGATTATCAAGAATCAACGGAAGAACCTCTGTTACAGGTAAATCCATGGTTGTTTATCTTGCTGAGAAGATGCTTGGCACAGGATGGAAAAAGCAACTAGTTAATGAACTAAAAAAACAGGGAGTTGAAAGAATAATTCTGTAAAATTTTTTTAACATAGCCGAAAAGATAATAAAATACCATTTAAAAGGGTAGATAAGATGAAGCGTATTTTGACATTAATTATAATAATGCTTTTTCCTGTTGTTGGTTTTTCTCAAGGAGAGCAATCTCAGAAAGACAAAACAATTTTCCCTGTTCAGGCTGTTACTACTAAGCTTTTTACAGTTAAAAATATTAGCTTCAATAAGCTCATCCCAAACTCAGAGGGAGAAGTTCTTGAGGTTGAGTTTGAAGTTGAAAATGGGATAAATGCACCTCAAAATCTATATATATTTGTTATAGCATCTTATGAGAGCAGCTATAAAACTAAATCCAGTTTTGAAAGCCCTTCCCTTGAAGATCCAAATGAGATTAAATTTATCAAGGCTTTCCCAGAGGATTTATCAAATTTTGAATATAGCCAGAAGGACAAAAGTGGCGCTGAGAAAAAGGTTTACATAAAATATCCAAAGAATATCAAGGCTGGTGTTGATCCAAAAACAGGTAAGCTTTATTTACTTGAGGAAAGCATTATATTCAGAACTAAATTCCTTAGCCAATATAGAAAGAATTATTATTTCTTTAATGAGATAACAGTGCTAATCTTTGATGAAGGGGAAAACCTTCTTTATAGACAGGTTTTTAAAGTCAAGGAGAAGAAGAGATAAAGCATCTAATAAGCTCTTCTCTAAGACTTTGAAGACTTGTGGCAATTTTCCCGCCACTTTTTTTTATAAAGTATTCCACCTGAAGGTTAACAACTGAACCTTCATTGTCTGATGAAAGCCTGAAATCGCTTCTGTAGGCTGTAATCCTTTTGCCTATGCCATAGGCAAAGCCTATTTCTGAAGCTGTTCCACTGTCTACATCACTTCCATCAAGAACTGCAAGGAGACCATCTGAATTTTCTATTCCATTCTTATTATTTTCACCTATGATAAGGTTTAGTCTTTCCCATTGTTTTTTTCTTTCTACATAATCGGAAATTGACGAAACCTTTTTTATTTCACTTTCTGCTGTAAGCCTCCATGGGTCAATAACCTCAAGATTTAAGCTTTCCACAAGGGGGATTAGGTGCTCATATAAAAATATTCTTCCAGATTCATAAAATCCGAGTGGAGAGGCAAGATAGATCTTTTTTTTGTTACTCATAGGTCTTTTCCAATTTTATTTTTAATGCTACAAAGTTTTTTTTAAAAAGTCAAGCCTGTAAAAGGATTTTGCTAATTGAAGGTGCTTATTTCCCCTTAAGGAGAGCTTTAGGCTATATTTGAGCTTGACAGTTTTATATCACCTATGGCAATAAAGGGGGGCTTTTATGAATTAAGATAACAAGTTGGCATATTCAATGAAGTATGAATAAAAATTGGAATATCTACTAAAATTTTTATATAAAGAGGTTTTTAATGGCACGTGTGTTTAATTTTTCTGCAGGGCCTGCTGTTTTGCCAGAGGTTGTTTTGAAGCAGGCAGCCTTAGAGATGAGTGAATATCAAGATTATGGCATGTCTGTTATGGAAATGAGTCACAGATCCAGGGCCTATATGGATATCCATGCAGAAGCCTCATCTCTTTTAAGAAAGCTTATGAATATTCCGGATGATTATGCAGTGCTCTTTTTGCAGGGAGGGGCCTCTTTGCAGTTTTCTATGGTTCCCATGAATATTATGACATCAAATAAAAAATTTGATATAATAAATACAGGAGTCTGGACTCAAAAGGCCATTGTAGAGGGCCGCAAGTTAGGCCAGGTTAATGTAGTTGCCTCTTCACAGGAGGAGGGTTTTTCTTTTATTCCTGATGTGGATAATATAAGCTTTAGTCATGATGCTGATTATGTTCATATATGCTATAACAATACTATATATGGGACAAAGTATATAAAGATTCCTGATACAGGGAATTTACCTCTTGTATGTGATATGTCTTCTTGCATTCTCTCTGAGCCTTATGATGTTTCAAAATATGGGATTATATTTGCAGGGGCTCAAAAAAATATAGGCCCTGCTGGTGTCACCATTGTTATTATAAAAAAGGATCTCCTTAGCCGTTCAAGTGATGATCTAGCCACAATGCTCAATTACAAAGTGCATGCAGAGAGTGATTCTCTCTATAATACACCTCCTACCTATGCAATTTACATCTCTATGCTGGTTTTTCGCTGGCTTGATTCTCTTGGTGGCGTTGAAGAGATTTATAAGTTGAACAAAGAAAAAGCCAGCTTGCTTTATGATTTTATTGATAATTCAAGCTTTTTTAAAGGCAATGTGGACAAAAGATACAGATCTCTAATGAATGTAACATTTTCTACTCCCTCAAAGGATCTTGATAGCCTTTTTGTAAAGGAGGCAGAAAAACATGGACTGGTTAATCTTGCTGGTCATAAAAGCGCTGGTGGCTTAAGGGCAAGCATATATAATGCAATGCCAGTTGAAGGAGTTAGGGCTTTAGTTGACTTTATGAAGGATTTTGAGCTTAAATATAGTAAGTAAACTCTATAGGTTAAGCTTTTTTTTAAATTACTCCTGACCCTTTGCCGATAATTATTGTATAAAACCGCTATTTTATTTCGGTTATACAATAATTATGTAAATGGGTAATATATGCAGAATATAGATCTATATAATGGCAGAAACAGCAGAGAATTTAACCAGCATTTTGATAGAAGTGATCCTGAATTTTTTTCAAGAATGTCAAACTCCTATAATGATCATGACTATGGTCGTAAAAATGCAAGCGGGCTTTTTACTCTTATACTTGCATTGGTAATAATTTCTTTTACCATAGGACTTGTTGTTGGCATTAAGTTTGCAGGTGGGGCTGACAGAAAAATTGTTGATGATAAAACCATGAGCGCCATGCAAAATTTAAGCAGCAAGGTTAGTGATATAATTAAGGATTCATCCTCCATGAAGCCTGCAAGCGAAATATATCCAAAGGCTGAATACCCCTTTGTGATTCAGCTCTCTGGTGAGTATTCAGAGGCAGATGTAAGAAATGTAGCTCAGCTTCTAAGTACTAAGGGGCACACTGTAATAATATCTCAAAATAATGGGAAATACAGAGTTTTTTTAGGACCATATAAAAATGAAAGTGATGCAAAAAAGACTCTATCAGAAATTTCACTTTACAAGCAACAGGATATTGCAACAAATGCTCAAATAATAAGACGCATTTAGTCTGCACAATTGTAAAGTGGAATTTTATGAATGGAAAAAATTGTTAGAAGAGCGACTCTTTTAGACGTTGATAATATTTATTCCCTTATAGAATTTTATGCAAATCAGGGAGTAATCTTAAAAAGAGAAAAACAGGAAATAGAAAAGGGGATAGATAACTTTTTTGTTGCAGAGGTAGATGGAGAATTTGCAGGCGCTGTGACTTTTTATGATTATGGGCCTTCTCTTAAGGAAGTAAGATCTTTGGCTGTATGTGAAAAATATCATGGCTGCAGAGTTGGCACCATGCTTCTTAAAAATCTTGTAGAAACTCTTAAATCTCAAGGTGAAAGCAGGATCTTCACTTTAACATACAAACCAAAATTTTTTGAAAAAAATGGTTTTATTGTTGTTCCAAAGGAAATTTTCCCAGAAAAAATATGGAAGGATTGTCAGAATTGCCCTGATAAGGATAGCTGCGGCGAAACAGCCCTCATTTATAAGGATCATTGAATTGTTTTAAAATTTTTTATAATATCTTTCAGATCTTCATTGAGTTTTTGTTCAAGGGAACTATGGTAGAATATTCTGACAAGATGGCTTTTGTTTTTTGAGATAAAAACTCCTTCAAATCCCTGAAAAGGAGCATCTGGATATTTTATTTTAAATATTATTCTCCTGTCATCTTTTAGGATCTCTTCTCTCTGGAGAGTATCCATTCCTGTTTCAAATATCCAGCTTTGAAATGCCTCAGCTACTGTTGGCGTAATTTCTTTAAAAATTCTGCTTTCAATGCCTATTATATAGTCAAATCCATCCTGTTGATCTGGATCATTCATAAGTCCAATTTTAAGACCATAGCCTTTATAATTATATTTCCACTTCTGACTCAATATCCTGGGTTTATCCTTGAGGATTATCTGGTAATAAAGATAGCTGTTGTAAATATTGTATTTATCTTCCTCAAAGGTAATGGCTATTGTTGAGTCTCTATCAAAGTTTTCAAAGCGGCTACTGTGTTTTTTGTAGAGATAATCAATCCTTCTGGTTGCCTCTATTTGAATCTTTTTTATTCTGCTGTTATCGCTTTTTAGCAGACGAAGAGATTTGAGATAAAATAATCCCTCAGGGATTTTACCTTCACTTATAAGTTCAATTCCATAGTTTAGATAATAATCAGCACCTGTGGCTGTAACAGCTTTGAGATCTATATTTGTAGTATCAGCTATTCGTATTTTGGATGCTAAGTCATAATAATACTTATTGCCATCTCTGTCCACAAAGAAATGCCAATCTGGCATCTGCCCCTGGGATATAGAAGAGAAAAAAATTACATATAGGCATATAAATATTTTATTTTTCATTTATTCTTAAGATATGACGTAGAAGAGTATAACAAGAGATAATATCAGAATTACAAATACAATCACAATTAATATGGTAAGCCAATCACCTGCTGGTTTTTCTTCCTGAATTTCCGTTGTGGAATTTATAAGCTGAGTGGCTTCTGTTTGGATTCTCACAGGTTCTTCTTCAACTATTTTTGCATAAATCCCCTTTGCTACAAGTGCATAGAGAATTACTCCCTTGCTCTGTTCGTTTGGGACTATTTCAATTACCCTTCCAATTATAGGGAGAGGTTTACCTTCATGATCCCTTGCTTTGTATGCATCTATAACCTTTTCTGATACAGGATCCCCTGCAGTAAGAGAAACCAGAATCCTTTCTCCTACTGTTACCTCTGATATGGGTTTGCCCCGAACAGGTGAGAGAACACAGCAGCCTTCAACAACAAAAGATGCTTTTGATTCTATCTCTGAAAGTCTTTTGCCAAAGGCTGTATCTGGAATAGATTTTTCTTCTGTGGCTTCTGTGGGGGATTCTTCTTTCTCAGTTTCAAATTCTGGCACCATGATCGATATGCCTGCAAGATCAACCTCCATGGAGTTTGTTTTTTCTATATCAAGTTGACTCTTGGCTTTTTCAGATTGGAATATCTCTTTTATTATATCTTGAAAAACTGTTGATAGATATTCAAGATTCATCTTTTGAGCATCGGGGAATACATCTCTTTGTATCATTTTTGTCATAAGCTGTTCATTGAGCTCTTGTGAATTTGCGGAGTCTTCGCTTTTTGAATAGGCATTAATGTTATTATAAAATGATTTCCAGTTATCAAAAATTCTCAGTCTCGTGTATGTAGTTGTATTATTTGAAGTTATACTCACCACAGCGGAGATATATTCCTGGACAACATTTACAAAGGCAATGAATGCTCCTGATCTATTTTGATCCGGGACAACAAATTTACCCTTGAGTGCAACAATATCCTGAAGTTTACCACCAGCCATAAATTTGGCTTTTTCCATATCTCCGTTGGTGTATTTTAATGCAGTCTCGATTCTTTTTGCTTTTTCACTGATGCTTTCTCTTGCTTCTGGCATTTTAACCTCTATTCTGAAAACAGGCTTTTTTCTAAAATCTCGTATTTTTTTTGTGGGCTCATATTTATTAGCTGCTTTACCCCTTTTATGACTTTTGGCATACTCTTTCGGCTTATCTTTATGCAGTAGTATCCCTTTTCTTTAAGAGAATCATCAGTGGTAAGTTTATCTGTTCCGATTTTTAAGCCCAGTGATGGACCAAGTGTTTTTAAGATGTGAGATGGTTCTACATATTTTATGGAAAGCTTATCCACCCCAAGCTCAAGCCTTTTCAATTCTTTTAGGCTCAAGTAGCTTTCTGGCATATTTTTCCAGAATTTAGGGTTTGATGTTATTGCCAGGATTATCTCATCGTGCTCTTCATCGTCAAAAACTCTAACATAAGAGTTAAATTGCTTATAGGAGGATAGCAATCCAAAGAGGCTGTCGTCTTTATTGCTTTTTTCTATTTTGGCTTTTGCTTTCATATTGCATCTCAAACAGAATAATATTCATTGTTGATTTTTTTTATAACACGTAAAGAATATAGCTCCTGAAGTATTGGCATTATTTTGATTTCTTCTATTCCAGAGAAACGCAGCAATTCAGATAGAGAGGAGTGATGGTTAATTTTCAGATAGTCAATTATATCGCTTTCCTCTTGAGTCAAAGGCCCAATATAGTATTTGTTGTTCCTTCCAAGTTCTTCTCTTGCAGCAGCTATTCGTTTGTCTTTATAATTAGAATATGAATGGAATACAGAGTCAATATTTATTTCTGCCATTAATGATATATCTTTAAGTTTAATATAAAAATCTTCTGTAGATGATATTTCTATAAGCCTGACAATAAACTCATCAATAAATGATGAATCTATAACCTTTATATTTTCAAAGTCCAGAATAACTGTTTCTCCTTTATCTGTCATTTTTATTTTTTCCATAGCTTTTTCAAATAGGCTACGACCTATAGGCCTTGTTATTAGATCCTGTGATTTTATTTTACACTCTCTGGCTAATTTTTCAACCAAAATAATCATATAAACTCCTCTAAGCTGATAAAGAAATGGCGATTTGAGTTCCTTCAAAATAAGGGAGATCGTTTCTGTGAAATATATTTTTCCCTTTTTCTATTTTGTTATACAGAACGGTAAGAGATGAAGATTCTGAACGAATAAAGATTGTGCCTTTGAGCTTTTCTGTAATGGAATTTACCTGACATAGGCCATAGCCAAACTCTCTTTTGCTTGATATAGGAGTTGTTAGTGCAAGCTCTATTAGTTGGGATGTGGTTTTGTAGTTTAAAGTCTTTTTACCTTCAAAGCTTCCCCTTATGCCAACGCCAGAGTCCGATATTACCAGTCGGGCTATATTTTCTTTACCACTTTTGTATGTTTGCATTGTAACAAATCCACTATCAAGGGAGTGTTCAAAAATATTCTGACATAGCTCAGATAGGACAGTGACAAAGTAGTCCACAATTGACTCATCCATCCAGAATTTTAGTATAAGCTCAGATCTCTTTCTAAAAAGGGATATTACAGAGGCCAGAACATTTACCCCCTGGCGCTCTTTCCCAGGAATTTCTGTTATTTCAAGGAGTCTATTGCTTATAGGGTTTCTCTTTAAGCTCATACCTTCTGGAAGAGTCTCGGTCAATATAAATATGCCCTTGCTAAAGAAATCCATTCTGTTAAGATATTGATGTATATGTATTGGAATGTGTATAAGCTTTAACTTTTCCCCTCTTTTCCTTAAGAAATTTCTTCCCATAAGAAGAAAGGAGATCATGGAATATGGCTCAATAAAGGCAATTCGCGACATGTCAACTGTCCCTGATGATTCAAGTAAAGAGCTATTCATAGATAGAACGCTCTCAAAGGTATAGGGATCCCTGAAGCGATCTGGCAATATTATTATGTCTTTACTCTCTTTAATCATTGGAAATATTTTCAACCTTATATAAAATTATCGACAATTTCATTATTTTGCTTTTAAAAATAACATAAAAGGAAGAGCTTTTCTTTAAATAAAAAAGCATCTTTCGTTGACTATTCAGGACCCTATGGTAAATAGGTCTTTAGAGATAAGATTAGATAATGAGGGGAAATTTATGCAGGAAGAAAAAAAATCTGAGAACAAACAACTTGAAGAAAAGCTTTTTTATAAAAAGGAAAGTTCATGGCTTGATTATGATGAAAATAGAGAAAAGGAAGTCTTTGCCTTTGCTGAGGATTATAAGGATTTTATAGGAAAATCAAAGACAGAGAGGCTTTGTGTAAAAAATATAATAGAGATCCTTGAAAAATCGGGATTTAAAACAATTGATAAATTTACCTCTTTAAAAAAAGGAGATAAGGGTTATAGAGTTTTTAAAGGGAAAACTGTAACTGCCTTTGTTGTGGGAGATGATCCTGCAAGCCTGAGAATTATAGGTTCTCATCTTGACTCCCCGAGGCTTGACCTTAAACCCAATCCTTTATATCAAAGTCATGAGTTGGCTCTGTTGCAGTCTCATTACTATGGAGGTATCAAGAAATTTCACTGGGTAAATATTCCCCTTGAGTTGCATGGGGTTATATTTACAAGAGAAGGAAAAGAGATATCTCTATCCATAGGCAGCAATCCTGGTGATCCTCTTTTTATAATCCCTGATTTACTCCCACATCTTGCAAAGGATCAGATGAAAAAGGAAGCAACAAAGGTAATAGAGGGTGAGGAGCTTAATATAATCTTTGGACATATCCCTATTAGAGATAAAGAGATAAAAGAAGGAATTAAACTTAATATATTAAAATACCTCAATGATAGATATGGACTTATTGAAGAGGATTTTATAACAGCAGAGCTTGAGTTTGTCCCTGCTCAGAGGCCTATTGATATTGGTCTTGACAGAGGGCTTGTTGCAGCCTACGGTCATGATGACAGGGTATGTGTATATTCATCTCTACGGGCTCTTGTTGATGCTACAGATGTATCAAAAACAGCTATTGGTTATTTTAGTGATAAAGAAGAAACAGGATCCTATGGAGATACAGGTGCAGAGAGCTTTGCTTTAATAAATTTTGCTTCTCATTATATCAGGCTTACAGGCCTTGACCTCTCTCCATGGATGCTCCTTGAGAATGCAAAGGCAATATCAGCTGATGTAACAGGAGCAATGGACCCAACTTTTTCCTCTGTTAATGATCCACAAAATGTTTCTTATCTGGGCAAAGGTGTTTCCATAGAAAAATATGGAGGTGGAGGTGGCAAGTATAACACAAATGATGCTCATGCAGAGTATACTCAGTATATGAGACACCTTGCAATGAAAAATAAAATTCCATGGCAAACAGGAGAAATGGGAAAACTTGATATTGGAGGAGGTGGCACAATTGCTATGTTTATGTCAAGATATGGCATGGATTGTATAGACGTTGGGCCATGTTTACTCGGGATGCATTCCCCCTGTGAGGTCGCTTCTAAGGGTGATATATTTTCTGCTTATTTGCTATATAAGGCTTTTTTTATGGATTGATTGCTTTGCAGGCTTTTTTTTAAAAGCCTGCAAAACTATATATTTAAGCTGGGTTATCTACATTTAAAATTTGCATCACGTTTTTCTACAAAGGCAGACATACCTTCTTTTTGATCCTCCGTTGCAAAGCACAGACCAAAGACCTGATTCTCAAAGGCAATGGCAGTATCTGTATCGCTTTCAAGTCCTCTGTTAATTGCCATTTTAGAATATCTAACAGCAAGCTGAGCGCGGGCTGCTATTTTTTTTGCCATAGTCATTGCAACAGAGATGAGTTCCTCAGAGGAGACTGTTTTGTTTACAAGACCAATTTTTTCTGCTTCAGATGCAGAAATAAGATCTCCGGTAAATATGAGTTCCTTTGCCTTTGCAGCTCCTATAACACGAGGAAGCCTCACACAGCCAGAAAATCCCGGTGTAATTCCAAGACCAACCTCTGGCTGCCCAAATTTTGCATTTTCTGAGGCAATCCTTATGTCACAGCAAAGTGCAAGTTCACATCCTCCTCCAAGGGCAAAGCCATTTACCGCTGCAATTACAGGAATTTTGAGAAGTTCAATCTTTCTAAATACCGAGGAGCCCAGTTCTCCAAAAACTCTACCTGCCTCGCTATTAAAATCTTTCATCTGTGCAATATCTGCACCTGCAACAAAGGCTTTGCCTTCACCTGTAATTATGAGAACATTTAGAGCTTCATTTTTTGCAATTAGATCAATAGCCTCATGTAATTCCATGAGGAGCTCTGTATTAAGGGCATTTAAAGCCTTTGGACGGGATATTGTAAGTATGCCTATCCCTTCTTCCTGAGAATATTTTAGATTATTAAATTCTTTCATAAATCCCCCTTTGTGATAAAAATTTTTAGTTAAAATAGGCTGTCTAAAATGCTTTACCTTGTTTTATTACAAGAAGCCCTTAGACAGCCCTGCAAAATTTAATAAGGGGAGAGATTTATACTCTTTCAAAAATCATTGCCATACCCATACCACCACCTATGCACATGGATACAACACCAGTTGAGAGATTCTTTCTCTTCATCTGATACATGGCTGTGACAACCATTCTTGCACCTGTGCAGCCTATAGGGTGGCCAAGGGAAATTCCGCTACCCAGCTGATTTGGAAATTCATTGTCAAGACCAAGCTCTCTAAAACAGCCTATTGCCTGTGCAGCAAAGGCCTCATTGATTTCAACCATGTCAAGATCTCTTATTGTCATGCCTGCAAGTTTAAGAGCCTTGCGTATTGCAGGGACAGGTCCAAGGCCCATATATGCAGGATCCACTCCACCTGCAGCAAAGGATCTTATTCTAATTATAGGCTCAAGGCCAAGTTCTTTAGCCTTATCAGCACTCATCATGAGGACAGCAGCAGCTCCGTCATTTATACCTGAGGCATTTCCTGCAGTGACAGTTCCGTCTTTTTTGAAAGCAGGCTTCATCTGAGCCATTTTTTCAAGACTTGTCTCCATTGGCCTTTCGTCAGTGTCTACAATTATATCTCCTTTTTTTGATGGAAGAACTACAGGAACTATTTCGTCTTTGAAAAGGCCATTTTTTATTGCAGCCATAGCTCTTTGATGAGATAAAACTCCAAGCTTGTCTTGTTCTTCTCTGCTTATGCCATAAAGAGATGCAATGTTTTCAGCAGTAATACCCATGTGGTATCCATTAAATATTTCGTATAACCCATCAAAGACCATCAGGTCATGAATATCGCCAGTTCCAGTAAGCTCCATTCTGTGTCCCCAGCGAGCTTTTTTGAGTGCAAAAGGAGCATTGCTCATGCTTTCCATGCCACCAGCTACAATAACATCTGCCTGACCTGTCATAATTGCCTGAGCACCCATTGTAATCGCCTTAAGACCAGATCCGCATACTTTGTTGATTGTGCATGCAGGTGCCTCTTTTGGTATTCCAGCGTAAATAGAGGCTTGCCTTGCAGGGTTTTGTCCCTGGGCAGACTGGAGAACGCATCCCATTATGCTTTCATCCACTGAAATTTCTCTGGCATTGCTATCATATTTGTATCCATTTTTTTCCAGTTCAAGTTGTCCCTGTGACTTGAGTTTATCCGGTGCTATGCTATGCTGATCCCCGGAAATTACAGGTTTTAGATTTATCTTCTTAAAGACTTCTCTCATTACAAGAGCACCCATCTCTATAGCAGATACATCCTTAAGACTCCCCCCAAAGGCGCCAATGGCTGTCCTTGCACCGCTTACTATAACAACATCTTTCATGTTGAAACCTCCATATTGATTTAATAGTATGTTTTTGCAAAAAAATTAAAACTAAAATCAAAAGATTGTGATTGAAATTTTAGTTTTTATACAAAATATTAAAAAAAACTTCAAGCATATTTAAAATAAAAGCAGCTAATTATATATCAATTTAGATTTTAAAAATATTTCTAAATTAAAAATTTAATATAAAAATTCATCTTAAAATAGCATTTAAATTATCCATATCTCAATAGCTAAAAGGTCTAAAATACTGTAGTTATATTAATTATTTTTTTGTAGCAAAAACAAAGCAGATACTGTAAAGAGCAAAATGGAACCAGCTTTTAAAGCTGTTGTTAATGAAATAACTATATTCCCTGAATAGATTAATCCATGGAAAATAAAACCTGCCATAAGGAGATTATAAATAATAACAAGGACTCTTAGCCAGGTTTTATGATAGGCAGAGGCAAAGGTCATAAATAGAGCCATTGTAAGGTGAAAAATTGAAATCTGACCTGCTTCTATTATAAAGGCAATAAAGAAAAAGATCCATGCTGTTGCTGTGAGATAAAGGCCATAAGGAGAATAAGGATTAAGGGCTTTAGTTTGCATTTTATCTATCCTCTCATATATCTCTGTTTCATAAAGATTGCAAAGCCTTCTGCTATTTCACTTTTTACCGGAAATGTAAGCTCTGTTGTAATTCTTTTGTTTAATTCGCTAAGTCCACAGATTGATATTTCATTAAAGTCCTTGATGTTAGATTTTTCTTCATGTGCCAGAAGTAGAATTGGCTTTGGCATGCACTCATATCCATCAAAACCTTTGCCAATTATGATTTTAATGAGGTGGCATAACCTCCATAATCTTGCAGTAACTGATTCAAGGCTGTAGTCTGATATATAGAGAGAATCTTCTATTATCTCAATTTTTCCCTCAGCGGGAGACTTTGCTATGACAAATATCCCATGTTTTGATATGACAAGATGCTCAACGTGGAATAGCTCAAAGGTAAAATCATTTAGTATAAAGTAATCATCATTGAGTTGGCTGAGTGTTTCAATTGTTTTGTTTTCATTGCTCAAAAGCCACTGGAATTTGTTTTTATTTACAACTTTTTTCCATGCAAGAGGGTTTATGCGGAAAGAGACAAAAATCATGAGTGAAAGCGCAACTAATGTAATTATTGCAATCCCATAAAGATCTTTTGTTAAGTTCTGAGAACTTACAAGTAAAAATCCAAAGAGCGCAAAGGTTGTTATTGCTATAAAGCTAAGGTGCTTTGGGAATGTCTTTGCTATTTTTTCTTCTGGGTTTCCTTCTATATATGCCATCTCTTCCCTCTTTAATTTTTTAGTAAGTTTTCAGCTTCTCTGCCGTTTTTGGCAGAGAAGCTGTCTGCTTAGGAGGATTTATGTTCTTTTAAAATCATGGTTACTTTTCTTTTAAATGTTCTTCTACTATTTTAGCAATTACCTCTGGAGAATCAAGAGGAAATACTGGTTCTTCCTGAACATAAGCATTTCTCCATTCCTTACCTATATACTGTAAAGCAACAAGGACAAATGCAGCGGCAAGCCACCATGCTGCCCCACGAGTAGCAGTTATTGCACCTGCAACGCCAGCTATACCAAGGTCATTGAATCCCTTTGACTTGAGAACTCCAACACGGACGCTTACATATCCCTGGACAAGCATTGTTGATGTAAGGCCAACACCAAGTATTGGTTTTACTGTGGCAACTATTGGTGCCAGGAAATATCCAGTCCATGTTCCCCATCTGAAAGAGCCAGCGCCACTGTTTATAGATTCCATAGCCTTTGGACCATTTTTATAACGCTCTGCAACAACAACCTGCATAGCAGCCCACAGAGGTCCGCACATGGAGATATCTGGTCCCAAGATGCTCATGATGAGGTTTCTTCCGCCAAAGATAATGTGAGATCTGTTTGGATTATAGTTAACCTGTTCATCAGGTCTATATTTTTGAGCATCATCAAGAAGAGCCTGGCTCTGTATAACATCACCAAAAACAACTATGTATGCACTTACAACCATAGGAATTGATGATATGAACATATGAGCACTTGGGAATGGTATTGCACCAAGCATTGTGAAGTCTCTGAAGAGAGTTCCAAAATCTGGATTAGAAAAAATTCCATGAATTGAGCTGTAATCTGGCCATGGAATTTCACCGGTCATAGGGCCTACAAATATGGCCAGAGCAAGAGCTGGCATCATGCCAAGGTTGCCGAGGTAGTATGCCCAGCGATGTTTTTTCTTAAAAACCTTAAAGCTCTGTGAGAAAAGGAGATAGAAAGCAAGACCCATACATATAATTATTGTAAGAGGATATGAGTCAAAGCTTTTTAAGCCCTTTCCAGGTGTAAATATCATTATTATTGCTGCAAAGCCTGCTCCAACAAGAATTGCTGATTGAACAGCATTTGGTATGAGCATAATAAACCTTCTGGCAAGTCCTGTTATGCCAAGGAACATGCAGAAAATACCAAAAAGCATTTCAAAGGCTATTAATGCCTGCATGCGCTCTACACCAGGTGCAAAGGTTTCGCAGTATGCAACAAGCAAAGGAATGGCAGGAGTTACCCATCCCGGAACTACCGGATCACCAAAGGTAACATGTGCCAGATATAATGTTCCATTGAGAATTACTATTGCAAGAGCAACCTCAAAGGACATTCCAAGTTTACCTGTAAGCACTGGTATAATGGAAAGACACACAGTGCACATGAGGAGACCTTGAAGATAATCGGCCCACTCAAATCTGTAGTGAATAAACGGAAGCCTTAGTGTCAGCGGCCCCATAGGAATGCCAGGCTGGATTCCGCCATACTCCCTTTCTCTTCTGATACCCATATAGAACTCCTTAATTTATTTATTTTAATATAATAAATCCCCTGTTAAAATCAGATCGCTCTTTTGTAGATTTCAAAGAACTGCCTTGAAAGCTCCTCTCTGAAATCAGGGTGAGCGATCTTTATGAGGGATTTTCCTCGCTCTACAACTGACTTGCCACGCAAATCAGCAACTCCGTATTCTGTTACTATGAAGTGAGTGTCTGCTCTTGGTGTAGTAACAGATGCTCCTTCATCAATATGAGCAACTATTCTTGAAAGCTTTCCTCCTGCTGCAGTAGAACTGAAAGCAAGGATGGATCTCCCATTTTTTGACCAGGAGGCACCTCGGACAAAGTCAAGCTGCCCACCTGTTCCACTGTATTGCTTATAGCCAATAGTGTCAGATACAACCTGCCCTGTAAAATCCACCTGTAATGCTGAGTTTACAGAAACCATGTTATCGTTTTGAGCTATAACTGATGGATTGTTAACATAATCAACAGGATACATCTCTATCATGGGATTGTTGTTTGCAAATTTATAAAGTCTTTCACTTCCCATGAGGAACGTTACAACCATTTTACCAGGATGAAAGTTTTTCTTTGAGCAGTTGATTACGCCCTTTTCTACCAGTGTCACAACTCCGTCAGAAAACATCTCGCTGTGAATTCCCAGATTTTTTTTGTCTGTGAGAAAGTTAAGTATTGCATCAGGAACCGCGCCAATTCCAAGTTGTAGGCAATCCCCATCATTTATGAGCTCTGCAATGTATTTCCCAATCTTCTCGTCAGTTTCTGTTAGAGTTGGAGGATTAAGAAGAGCTGGGGTTGAATCGCTTTCAACTATGTAATCGATCTCAGAAACATGGATAAAGGAATCCCCATAGGTTCGTGGCATGTTTGGAGTAACCTCTGCAATGACTATCTTTGCGCATTCAGCAGCAGGTTTTGTATAGTCCACAGAAACACCATAAGAACAGTATCCATGCTCATCAGGAGTTGAAACCATTATTAGAGCAACATCCACAGGCAAAACCTTATCTTTGAAAAGAGATGGTATTCTGCTGAAGTGACAGGGGGTAAATATAGCACGCCCCTCGGCAATAGCCTTTCTGGTTGAGGCTCCAGCAAAGAGAGCATTATGTGTAAAGTTTTCTACATATTCTGGATTGCAGTATTCTCCCTTACCAAGAGCTACCATGTGAACAATTTCTACATTTTTATACAAAGAGGCATTGCGGACAAGAGCCTCTACCAGCACTTTTGGTTCGCCAGCTGCGTGTCCAAAAACAACTCTGTCACCGGATTTTATATGCCTCACAGCTTCATCTGCAGTAACGACCTTTTTTTTATAATCATCCATCCACTGCATATAAAACCTCCCTGAATTAATTTTTTCTTAGCATCAAGATCTCATCAATCACTGAATCTGCATCTTCTTTGTTGCAGATAAACCTTATCTTACTATGTTCAACTCCGGTTAAATCCGCACATGCACTTTTGCATCCCATAAAAGCCAGAATGAGATCCACTCCGCTCTCTCTGTAATCAGTAAAAACAACCTCATCTTTGAGAGCTTTTTTTATTTCCAGAGAGGCTGAGATCCTATCAAAAGTAGGATTACAGCCTCCGCAAAATTTAATACCTACCTTAAGCTTATTCCTCAATTCCACAGAGCTTCTTGGCTATCTTTTTCTTTTCTTCCATATTGACTTGACGTGCTATCATGATTCTCTGTGCCTGAGGTGATCCTGCACCATGCATTGACTCAGTTAAATATCCCACTGCTGCTGTTCCAAGGGTAATATTTTCTATGAGTCGTAAAATTCTTAGTCTGTTTTCCGTGGAGACATTGGCAACTGCCTTAAAGTATTTTTTAACCCAGTGACCAACCTCAGGAGAATTTAAATCCTCCTCAGAGGGCATTGTAACCATAAGTCCACCTGCGATATCTTGAGCAAGCCTTGCTATCTCATAAGGGAATCTTGTAACGTTTTGCTTGCATACATTTGCAAGGAGTGTATTTACAAGGAAAGTCCCAGATGGCTGTTTTGTCCCTTCAAGGGCACATGCAAGAGAACCGCAGAATAGAGTCTCGTTGAGGTGATTCATTTCGATTATCTTTTCTTTTACATGAGAAGCCTTTGCTGCTCCATTGTACTCTGCTGCAACCTGAGCTGCCCCTATGAGGACATCGCCAACTCCCACCTTACAAGCATAGCTCTGCCTGTGATATGAGGCAAAGTTCTCCACAAGCTCTCCAGCAAATTCATACTCTTTATACATAAAAACTCTTTCCCATGGAACAAATACATCATCAAAAACAACTAATGCCTCATGTCCGCCGTAGTATTGGTTACCCCTGTCCAGTGTGCCTTTTTCTAGTTTCCTTGTGTCACATGACTGTCTTCCATAAATGTATGTTATCCCCTTTGTATCAGATGGAACAGCAAAGGATATTGCATATTCCTTATCCTCTTCTCTCATTGATATTGTTGGCATAACAATAATCTCGTGAGAGTTAACAGCACCAGTTTGATGAGCCTTGGCTCCTCGAACTATAATTCCATCTTCTTTTTCGCTA
The DNA here is from genome assembly GCA_002069965.1 of Spirochaetes bacterium ADurb.Bin218. Taxonomy (GTDB): domain Bacteria; phylum Spirochaetota; class UBA4802; order UBA4802; family UBA5550; genus UBA5550. The sequence continues at coordinate 43,212 of MWCI01000020.1, forward strand.
ACTACATGTAAAAATGCGTCCTTGTCTGGCTGCTGGCTTGGAGAAAGGCTTCTATCTCCCTTTGGATCTGTCATGGCTCCATCGCATACCAGATCTTCCTGTTGAACATATTCAAGATATTTCAGGAATCTCTTGTTGTATTCTGTCCCATATTTTTTGTCTATGTTGAATGTTGTAATGGACAGAGCGTTTAAAGCATCCATACCAACACAGCGCTGGAAACAGCATCCTGTTTGAGCTCCAAGGAGCCTTTCCATTTTTGTCTTTTTTACAAGATCTTCTTTGCTTTGATGAATATGAGTAAATCGGTTGATCTTTTTTCCTGTTATGTGAGATGTTGCAGTTAGAAGATCTTCATATTCAGGCATTGCTGCTAAATCATAGGTTAGTTTAACAGCATTCATAGATGGTCTTATAATTGGATCATCAACAACGTTTTCCACTCTCTTGCCAAAGAGATACACTACAAGATTTAGTTTCCTTAAACTCTCTTCATACTCCTTACCTGTTTTCATCAGTCGTGCCTCCTGTTTTTATATTGAAGTTAAAATCTCTTATAGCAGTATCTGTGCCAAAAATATTGAGGAAGGACCCTTTTGGATTTTAATGGAACTTTTTGTTGGATTTATCGTAAAAAGCTATTTTTTATCATTTAAATTATTCTTTTATTTATAATAGAAGAGCTTTTTTAGAATCTCTAAAAGGTCTGTTTTTATTTTATTTTTGTGATGTATTTATGCTTTTTATTTTTTGTTTCAATAATGAAACTAAAAGAAAACCTTTTTAGGGGTTTTTTTTCAGATCTTATTTTTTTTGCTCTTTATAGAGAATTTTTTTTATTATTTAATTATAAAAATTCCATAAAATATAGGGAAGTTCCATTTTCTATGCAATTTTAATTTTTGTTTCATAAATGAAAAAATATTTCATTTATGAAACATGTTTCAATAATGAAATTAATCTCTCTTGCTTATTCCATATTTTGCAGCTCTGCGGACAATTGAAGGGGCACTTATTTTAAGATGCTTTGCCATTTCCCTTGTGGTAGAATATTTTTCGTAAGCCTTTGCAATAAGTTGCTTTTCAAGGATCTCAATAGCTTCTTTAAGAGGTATTACTGTATTTACTCTTATCTCTGAGGTATCTTCCTGGCAATTAGCCTCTGTGCATATATTTTCAGGAAGATCCTTAGTGCTTATTACATCCTCCGGGCACATCACAACAAGCCGTTCAATGAGATTGCGAAGCTCCCTTATGTTTCCTGGCCATGAGTATCTTTCAAAGGCGTCAATAACATCAGGGGACAATCTCTTTGTCATCTTATAATTTTCATTGAATAGCTTGAGATAGTAAGATGTTATAAAGGATATATCCTCTTTTCTTTCCCTCAGGGGTGGAATTGATAGAGGCACTACATTTAGCCTGTAATAGAGGTCTTCCCTAAATTTTTTTTCATTTACCATCTCCATCAGGTCTTTGTTCGTGGCAGCTATAATCCTGACATCAAATTGTCGGAATTTTAATCCTCCTACGCGGTTAAATTCTTTATGTTGTAAAACTCTTAAGAGCTTGGCCTGAAGATCATAGGGAAGCTCTCCTATTTCATCAAGAAATAATGTTCCCTTATCCGCCATTTCAAAGTAACCCGGCTTCCCCCCCTTTTTTTGCTCCTGTAAATGCTCCCTCTTCGTATCCAAAAAGCTCTGACTCAATGAGATTTGCAGGGATTGCTCCACAGTTGACCTTTATAAAGGGCATGTCATGCCTGTGACTATATTTGTGTATTATACTTGCAACTAAATCTTTTCCTGTACCAGATTCCCCTGTGATTAAAATTGTGGAATCAACCTTTGCAAGGCGCATTGCAAGATCTATAATTTCATTCATCTTCTCAGATCCAACAATCATGCCATCAATGTTGCGGAAGTTCTTAATTCGAAGAGAGTTTAGCTCTTTGCGATATTCCTCTGTCATTCTTTGAGTTTCTTCAAGTGTCTGCTGGAGTCTATGAAGGTCAGTTATATCTCGCACACTGGTTACAACTCTGAATATATTTCCATTCTCATCAAATACTGGCTTTCCTGTTGCAAGGAGTGTTTTCCCACTGCTGGTCTTTTGCAATATGCTAACAGTTTCGCGTTTTTCTATTACAAGCAAGGTTACAGATCTGGAATATGTTCCATTGGCAACAAGTTCACGCATATTTTTACCATAGAAGTTGGAGGTATCCAGCTCTGCAATTGTATCATAGGCCCTGTTTATTCGCAAAACATTGGCATTTCCATCACAGACAAAAATTCCGTCAGATGAAGATTCTATGATTGCATCCAGCTCTCTGTTTAATTCTTTTACAGATTCCAGTTCGTTAATGATTTTTTCTAAAGCGTCAATATCTGTTAATGAAGAGACAGCTCCTATTATTGTTCCCTCTGAAAACACAGGATATCTGCTGCAAAGGTATGATTTGTTTTTTATTGTGATTTTTTCTATTGGTGGCGTATCTCCTGTTTTAACAATATCCATGAGGTTTATTTCAGGGAATAGGTTTGAAAATTTCTCACCAAGAGCTTCCTGTTGTGTTAGTCCAAATTCTTCAGAGGCTTTTCTGTTTACAAGATTAATATTGCCATTATTATCTATGGATATTATAGCGTTATTTGATGAATTGAGTATTGCATTTATAAAATTTTTTGCTGCACGGTATGAATCATGGTATGTCCGAACAAAATCTGGAATTGATATTACTCCCACAGGCTTGTTATTTTCTACTACAGGCAAAAAACCATGCCTAAAGTAAAATCTGTCTTCCACCTCATCATCTGGATGACCACATATTACATTTCGTGTCATAAGTTCTTCCACAGGAGTGTTTAGCGGGATGCTGTTTTTAACAGCCTTAAAGACGTGATTTTTTGTAAAAAGCCCAAGTATTGTGCTGTTTTCATCAATGACAACTGTTGCATCTATTTTAAGGTCGCTAAAAACTTCACAGGCTTTTTGAAGTGAGTCTGTTGGCTTCAGGAAATGGATTCTGTTACTGCAGAGAAAATCCCTGACTTTCATAAGAACCTCTCTTTTGTCAAAAATGATAAATTATGCCCTTTTAGTCAATTTAAAAAAATGAAGTTCCTTGTCCATTGGAGGTATTTAATGTTTTGGCTTTATTTTGCACTAAAAAGTGTTTTTGCAATTGACTTATCAATTTTTATGTGTAAATTAATTACATACTTCCAAAAGAAGGTGAGGTTTTTCATGAAACTTGAAAAATTTTCTACAGGGATTCAGGGACTTGATGAGATTTTACATGGGGGTCTCATTCCACAAGGGGCATATCTTGTAAGAGGAGGTCCTGGCAGTGGCAAGACAACTCTTGGTCTTCACTTTCTGGCAGATGGAATCAAACTTGGCCAAAGCTCTCTGTTTATATCTCTTGAAGAACCGGAATCTGCTATTTGTTCCAATGCAGCTTCCTGTGGTTTTAACCTTGATAAGATGAATTTTCTTGATTTAAGCCCAACTTCTGATTTTTTTGCAGAGGTAAAAAGTTATGATATTTTTTCACCAGCTGAAGTTGAGAGAGAGCCTTTAACCAGCCGCATAATTTCAGAGATAGAAAGACTAAAACCCAACCGAGTTTTTGTAGATCCAATGACTCAATTCCGTTATTTTGCAAGTGATCTTTTTCAATATCGCAGGCAGGTTCTTTCTTTTATAAGATTTTTGAAAGAGAAAGGAGCTACAGTTTTATTTTCATCAGAAAATAGTGCTGAGGCTCCTGATGAGGATCTGCAATTTTTAAGCGATGGTATTATCTGTCTTGATAATTCTGTTGGCTTATCTCAATATATGATCAATCATACTCCC
>MWCI01000021.1 GCA_002069965.1 Spirochaetes bacterium ADurb.Bin218
ATGGTTTTATGAATTCACACTATCAAGTTGTAAGATCATCAGGATCAGGATCCTGCAGAGTCCATTCTCTATAGTTGAAATCAACTCCTTCGTCTTCGTTTTCATATTCTTCGGCTTTTGTGAGCCTCTTTGCATTGGCAAGCCATTTTGAACCGCCAAGAATTTTATCTATGATGTCGAATTGATCTTTGCAACCTTTGATGAATACATCATAGAATTCATCCATAGCTCCTTCTTTGTATGTATAATATCTCATAGCCTTTTCCCATAGTCTTCTTGGCCAGTAATATAATCCAGGCATAGACCCAATTAGAGCTCCGTATGGCAATTCAACAACAGCATCAACATAGACAAAAGGAATAACAACGCCTTTATTGTCATATCTAAAAGCATTTGGAGTAACAATTTCTTCAGCTGTGATTATAACTTTACGAGCAGCAGCAGCTAAAGCTACGTCGTTTACTATAGGTCCATATATCTTTGCATTGCCAAATTTATCTGCCTGATGAACATGGATTATTGTTACATCGGGATAAAGTGCAGGTATAAAAACACATGGATCCTTTTCAGCTTTCATAGGATTATCAACAATCTTGACAAATGGATTGTATTTGATAATATCAGATCCAAGCAACTGTTTTGAATAAACACCGGGACTTCCCAATTGAGCAGCTTTGAATCCAAGAGCCATTGAACCATGACTCCATTCAGATAGAATTTTGGTTTTCCCTTGTTTTACACATCTTGACATGTTGCGGTCTGTTCCCCTCATTTCAGCGCCACAATATGACCAGTGAGTGTGTGTTACAGTTCCAAAAGGAATCATATAACTTTGATTTGTTGCAGGAGATCCTATCATCTGAAGGCCCTTTATGCCCTGCCTGATTATCTCAAAATAAGCAGTAATCGGTGTTCGGACATAGCTGAAACCTGTATCAGTTAGGATATCACCATCCTTGACATACTCAGAAATTGCTTCTTTAAGTGAAATCCTTTTGTCAACAGCAGCGTGGCTTTTCTTAGCGTGCGCTTCTCTTGCGGATTCATAATCGAGCAATCGGTCAAGTAGTGGCAACTCCTTCTCGTCAATTTTAAGATTGGCGAGAACCTCTTTGTTGTAGCTAAACTTTCCCATTACTTCCTCCTTCATGTTAGTTCTGGTGCTTATATAAATTTGTATAAAAAATAAATCCCGTCCAGTCGTTATGCTATACAATATATATTTAAATAAGTAAATAATTTTTTTTATTAAAATCTTTTTATTTAATAATTTTTTATTTTTTATACAATTTTAAAAAAATGACAATAAAATCTTATATATATTTTTATAAATAAAAATAAATCTTAAACTTGTATAAAAAATAAATAGCATATCTTATAATCAGTTGTAAATTAGCTTAAAAAATTGGGAAATGCTTAATAGTTGTAAGTCGATTCCCCGCTGATATTTTTATATTTTTGAAACACACACTTATCTCTATAAACAAATATTAACATTTAATAAAAAAAAATCAATATTATTTTTTATCTTATTGTAATTTTTGTTTAAATTACAATAAGATATTTTTTCTAATTATTTTTTTAACCTATGTATAAGGCTTTTGAGGCAAAATCTGGATCACTTGTTGTGTTAAGGCCAAGTTTTCTAAGTCCTGCTGCATCTCCTGGTGTGGGCATATGTGTCAGGTGTATTTCGCATCCTGCAAGTTCCTTCAGTTTGTGCATTGCTGCCTCTGCACCTGGATTTGTTGTTGCACTTATTGCAAGGGTAATAAGTGTTTCTTCCAGATCAAGGCTTAGAGGTGCTCCCTGGAGTATTTCCTTTTTAAAATTCATAAGTGATGTTAAAATATGTCCCGGGAGAAGATCTATGTTGTTTGGTATACCTGCAAGTTTTTTAATCGCATTGAGAACCACGCTTGAGGAGGCATGCAGTAGAGGGGAGTTGTAGCCTGTTATTATAGTCCCATCCTTAAGCTCAAGAGCTGCGCCACTATAAATTCCTTTGTTGCCTTTATTTTTTTCTTTTGCCATGTTGGCTGCCTCTCTTGCTGGCTCAACCACCTTTCTGTCTGTTGCAGTAAGACTTAAATCTTTCATCAAAAGCTCGACTCGCTGAACTGTATCCTTATCGCATAGCCCCATAGCATATTCACAGGAATACCTGAAGTATCTTCTTATTATCTCTTGCTTTGAGGCTTCCTTAACTGCCTCATCATCTATAATTGCAAATCCAGCTCTATTTACTCCCATGTCTGTCGGGGATTTATAAAAGGAGGGTGCTCCAGTTATCCTCTCAATGATTCTTTTGAGAAGAGGGAAGGCCTCTATATCTCTGTTATAGTTTACCGCCTTCTGGTTGTAGGCATCTAAGTGAAAGTGATCTAACATGTTGACATCTCTTAGTTCCGCTGTTGCAGCCTCGTATGCAATGTTTACCGGATGCTGTAGAGGGAGATTCCATATAGGGAATGTCTCAAATTTAGCGTATGTTGCCTTTATTCCTCTTTTGTGTTCATGATAAAGCTGAGAGAGACATGTGGCAAGTTTTCCACTACCAGGTCCAGGTCCTGTAACAACAACTATCGGTCTTTCTGTTTCAATATATTCGTTTGCTCCATATCCCTCTTCACTTACAATCAAATCCACATCAGTAGGGTATCCCTTTGTGAATTTATGAGTATATACAGATACCCCTCGCCTTTGCAGCTTATTCATAAAACTCACTGCTCCAGGCTGACCATCAAATCTTGTTATAACAACCGCTCTGACTTTTATCCCCCATTCATTAAAATCATCTATAGTCCTCAGGGTATCAGCATCATAGGTTATACCAAAATCTGCACGGAGCTTTTTTTTCTCTATATCTATTGCACAGATACACATCAAAACCTCAACTGAGTCTTTGAGCCTTTCAAGCAATTTCATCTTTACATTTGGATCAAATCCAGGCAAGACTCTGGCCGCGTGGTAATCAAAAAGAATTTTTCCTCCAAATTCCAGATAAAGCTTAGAAAAACCATGCTCTTTTATCCTATTGAGAATTGCACTACTTTGCTCTTTCAGGTATAGTTCATTATCAAATCCAATTTTATTCATCAAATATTCTCCATAAATTGTGTTTTAACTATTCATTATAGCATTTTCAAGAGTAAGGCATATTAATCATATATCATTTATAGTCAATGTCAATCTATAAGATTAAGCAAACCATTTATAATTGTAAGTGGGTGAGGGGGGTTCCCAGGTATATAGAGATCTACATGATTATTTTTAATAAAATCTCTACAGATAGCTCTGCTGCCATTAAAGATTCCTCCACTGATTGCATCTGTGCCTGCAAGGATTATAATTTGAGGCTCTGGAGTTGCATCATAGCATATCTCTACTGCCTTTGCCATATTTTGTGATATTGGTCCTGTTATCAATATCCCATCTGCATGCCTTGGAGATGCAACAAATTCAATCCCATATCTGCTTATATCAAATTGGACATTGTTTGATGCATTCATCTCCCATTCAGCGCTATTATCGCCAGCTGCTGATATTTCTCGCAGCTTAAGTGATTTTTTGCAGATTTTTTTTATATCTGGTCTGATTTGACTTTTATCAATAGTTATTGGAATATCCTCGCCCTCTTTGATTATCAATCTCTCTCGGATATTTGTTGCAAGCTTATAATCCTGAGTAAATATTATTTTTTCTGGAAATTCTATGGAGCATTCTCCACAGAATACACATTTCCCCAGATCTATAGAAAAAGGATTTCGAGATATAGCCCCAACAGGACATAGTTCAACTGCTTTTTTTTCATCTATCTTTACGTTTGTAATTATAGGTCTTCCTCTAAAGGGAGGCTTTAAAGAGGCATTTATCACATCAGGTATAAATTGCCTGCCGTTATGAAATAATACAGATAAAGTCTTTATCATTATCTACCTCACAAATCATGTCCACAATATGATAAATTAAAGCTCTTGTTGCAGAGAGGAAAGTCTGATATTTCGTTATTTCTTACAGCAAGAGCCAGAGCAAACCAATTATGGATAGAAGGGTCTTTTATCCTATAGGCTGCAATCTTTCCATTTTTGTCTGTCAACGCTACATGGCATATCTCACCTCGCCATCCTTCTGTGAGAGATATTGCAAGGGATTGGCTTTCAAGAGGTGCATCACTGAGGTCTTTTTTTGAAATTTTTGAAGGTATAGTTTGGAGAATTTCCCTTATAAATTCAATTGATCTCAGGACTTCTTGATATCGTAAATAAGCCCTTGCATGGACGTCTCCTGATTGTAAAATAGTTGGTTGTAATTTTATCGCTTTATATAATCCATGGGGATGGGTAAACCTAACATCTCTATTTATGCCACAGCTTTTTGCAACCATTCCAACAAATCCCATCTTGAAGACGTCATCTTTTGTTATAGTGCCAGTTTTTTCAAAGCGCGCCTGGACGCTTGGCCTCAAAAAGAAGGTTTCTGCCATTTCTACAAAATCTCTTTCATATTCTATTAAAATATCTGTAAGAGATTGTTTTAGTTCTTCTGTAAATGGAAAATTTATTTTTCCAGGCCTTATTAATCCTCTACCCAGTCTGTTGCCTCCCCAGCTTTGTGTAAAGTTGATGATGGGGGTTCTTAGCCTTCCAAAGACTGCCTGTCCTAACTGATATGCCACATCTCCAGAGAGTGCAGAGAGATCCCCTGTATGTATGGCTATCCTTTCAAGCTCAAGTGCAAGAGCTCTGCTAAAGTGAAGATCCTCTGTGGTATTGAATCCACAGAGTCTTTCGTAAAGGTTGGCAAAGGCTGTGGAATGACCGATAGTTGTATCTCCAGCTATTGACTCAGAAAGTATTACACGTTCAAGTAGCTTTTCTTTTTTTACAAAAAGTTCCTCCACGCCACGGTGTTGGTATCCCAATTGAATTTCAAGATGCAGGACTTTCTCTCCATGACAGATAAATCTAAAGTGTCCTGGCTCAATCACTCCTGCATGAATTGGACCAACTCCTACTTCATGCAACTCTTCACTGTCAAAGGAAAAGAATGGGTAGTTGTCCATAGATTTTTCCTGTGAATAAAAAGGATAGCGAAGAGGTTTTAGCCATGGATGGTCGCTATATTTTAAATTGAATCTTTCATATATATCTCTTTCAAAGGGATGGAATGAAGGAAATTTATTTGTCAGCGATGGAATTTCCTTCTTTTTATCAATCTCTGTAGATGAAACAAAAATTTCTCTAGATTTATCATCTGATATTATAGAAAAAATTCGCAAAGCCTTGCCTTCTTCAATTGCAAAGTAATGGGACAAATGTCTCTCAGGTGATTGAATAAGATTGCAGTTTAAATTGAAAAATGTTTCATAATCAACAATTGGTATCTCTTTTATTTTTATTACAGAGCAGTTGTGTGTTCTTATAAGATTTTCGGATTTCTTTTTCATAGTGCGCCTTAACCTATTACCATTGATACAACTTCTTCTAAGAGCTTTAAGATAGACTGTGGAGGATATGTCCCCATCAAGGCTACGCATAAAATCAGGCAGAGTTGAGGGAATGATTCAATAAAAGATGGTTTTTCCAGAGATCTATCATCCCCTGAAATAGGAACAAATGTAGCTTTCAATATATTTCTTCCCAGTGCCCAGATTATAACTGTGATCAGAATCATAACAGCTGCCATGAGAAGAAATTTCCCCTGAATGAACATTTCTTTGAATATAATAAATTCACTTATAAAAAGTCCTGATGGAGGAACTGCTATGACAAGGAGATATCCAAAGAGCAAAACAAGGGAACCTGAAATACTGTATTTTATAAATCCACCTGTTTCATTTATAAATTTGCTGCCAAAAACTCTGTAGAAAATACCGCTTTGATAAAATAATGCAGGCTTTATGAGGGAATGATTAATTGAGTGAAATAAAGCTGCAAAAATTCCAGGCCCACCCATGGCAAGTCCAAGAGTAATTATGCCCATGTGTTCTACGCTGGAATAGGCAAGCATCCTCTTGAAGTTTAACACCTTCATTATATATACAGAAGCTATAAAAATAGATATAAGAGCACTTATTGTTAAGACAGTTTTACTCCAGCTTAAAATTTCTGTTCTATGAATAATAGCGTATGTCCTGATTATACCGCAAAGCCCCACATTCATTACCCCGCTTGCAAAGATTGCACCGGCAGGTGAAGGAGCTTTGTCCTTTGCATCAATACCTGCTGTATACATAGGGAAAAGCCCGGCCTTTGCAGTGAATCCTGTGAATATAAATATAAAGGCCATTTTAAGCCAGAAGGGATCAAAAGTTTGCGCCTTTTCCATGAGTATATCATAGGTCATCTCTGATACAGCTGAGTTTTTCATAGATATACTCAAAAACAATATCCCAATAAATATGAAGGTTACACTGATTGAGCACACAAAGATATATTTCCATGTTGCTTCCAGTGTGAGCTCTGTCCTCCTGTAATATATTAAAAAGGATGCAGAGATCGTAGTAATTTCAACAAATACCCAGGTTATTGCAATATGATTTGCACTGTATGCTGCATTTAAAGCTGTAACAAGTATAACCATTGCAGCGAAATAAAAGTTATGTTCGCGTTCCTTTTTTTGTTGCCACTTTAAATATGGATAACTGTGAAAAATTGATATGGTTGATATTATAAAGAGAATAGTTGTGAATATTACAGAAAGTGGGTCTGAATTGAAAAATGTCCCTTTTAGGCCAATATTTTTTATTGAATAAAGTGTAAATAAGGCATTAACAAGTATAAATATTCCCAGAAGTATGTTCTTTATTATTTTACTTCTGTTTATGGCAAGAAAGCAGCCTATTATAAGGTTAGTTATAAAGAATATATACATCTCTTAATCCTTTAAGCTCTGAAGTTTTGTAACATCAGCGTCCTTGAAGACATCTCCTATTCTATTAAAGAAAATTCCAAGAGTCAAAACGCTTGCAAATATATCAAGCAATATGCCAAGGTTTACTAAGATCGGCATTTCGTTACCAACAGCAAGGGATAGAATAAATACTCCATTTTCTATAATCAGATATCCCATAACATGGGTTATAATCTTTCTTCTACTCATTATGATATATAAGCCTGCGAAAATGGTTGTTAGTGAAACTACAAAGTATAGATTATCAAAAATACTATAACCTGATGAATAAGAGAAGAAGAATATTGCTATAACAGCAATGACCATTAGCACAAGGGAGATAAATGTTGGTATAATTGGTTCTGCTTCTCTTGTTATGTTATTTCTTTTTAGAACATAAGATAGAAAAAAGGGTATAGCTACAGCTTTTACAATGATTGTCTCCAGCAATATAAATAGCAGATTGGCACTATTCATTGAACTGAGAGACAGATATGCAGCAAAAAACAGCAAAAATCCCTGAAGGGAGAGTATCTGGAGGTAGGTAACAAGTCGCCATGCTGTTATGATAAAAAATAGAGTAGCAAGAATAGTAAGAAGTATGAGATTTACCATTTTAATTCCCTCCAATGAAACCTGTGGAATGAATTGCCGCAATGAATATCAGCAGAGTTGCAGCTGTAATTGTATATATGAACTGAGGATTTTTTTTCATTCTGAATCTTGCCATAAAAGATTCTGTAAGCCCTATAAAGGCTGCATAGAAAATTTGAACAGCAAAGTATATTGCAATATTAATGAGCAATGATTTCTCTGGAAGTAAAAACAGATTAGCTGCTATAGCTCCAAAGAGTGTAAATTTTAAAATCGAAGCAGACATTATAAGCCCTAAATCAAATCCGCTGTTATCAAGAATCATAACCTCATGGATCATGGTAAGCTCAAGATGAGTTTTAGGATCATCCACTGGCATTCTGCTATTTTCTACCATTCCTATTAACATAACAATCAAGGCAGATAGTATAGATATTGCGTAGGTCATTGTAATAGGATAGCTACCATTGTGAAGTTTTGAAAATATATCGGAAAAAGAAGTATGACCTGTGAGAATAGCAAAGGAGCCCATTATCATAAACATGGCTGGTTCAATTAGCATAGAAAAAAAGGCTTCTCTGCTTGCTCCCATTCCTTCAAAGCTACTACCTGTATCAAGGGATGCTATGACCATCAAAAATTTGCCCATTGCAAGCATATAAAACAAGAAAACAAAATCCCAATCAAAGCTTATGAGAGCCTTGTGAGTGCCAAAAGGAATAAAAAACAGTGAAGCCACTATAGTTGAAAAATATATGGAGGGAGCTATTTTAAAAATAAAGCTGGTGGTTTCGCTATATACAGATCCCTTTTTGAGGTTTCGTAAAATATCTCTTAGAGGTTGTAAAATATCAGGACCTTTTCGGCCAGAGGTAAGGCTTTTTACCCTGATAATGATTCCAGTAAAAAAAATTCCAGTTACAAGAGCAAGAATTATCGTTAGCATATTTAACCTATTGCAAGAGATGAAAGTATAAATTTGACTATTGCCTCACGGAATGTATACCCAATGATAGCAATTATAAAAAACATACCATAAAGGATATAGTATTGTATGAGTCCATTTTGTAGAAAACCAAAGATTCTCATAATGGAACCTATTCGCTTGAGGTTTTTATCTATTAGCTTTTCTTCAATCTTATCATAAGATGACGAGTGGAACCATCCCTTTACAGGAAAATATTCTTTTATCTCTGAGGTTTTTATGGAAATTTTTAGTAAAGGAGATGCAATCCTTGTGTAGCTTGAAACAAAGGATGTTGCTGTATATTGTAGCTTTGGAGTTGGATTTGTATATCCACATCCCCATGTAGGAGAAGTTCTTTCTCTGTGATTTCTGCCTGCCATGAGTTTTAATAGATAAACAACAATTGTTAAGGTAATAATAAAAAGTGAGGCGGCAGATATATCTGACATGGTATTTATTAGTTTTATAAAAGATTCATCAAGAGGGTAGTTAATGAAAGTTGCAGCAACTGAGGTTACTATCTTTACAAAGGGATAAGGCAAAATCCCTATTGCTATGATAAATAAAATTATAAAAAATTGAGGTATTAAAGCTGCCTTTTCAACCTCAGAGCAGTCCTGTGGTAGAGCACTTCGCTCAACTCCAAGAAATATAATCCCAAAGGCCTTTGTAAAACAAAGGAAAGCAAGCCCGCCTACCATTACAAGGCCAAAAATAGAGCAGAGAAAAATCATTGAGAGAGATAAATTGCTTCCAAGCATGCCGCTATATAATGAATTATATATAAGAAATTCAGAAATAAACCCATTGAAAGGGGGTAATCCCGTAATGGCCAGCGCAGCTATAAGAAAAAAACCAGCTGTCCATGGCATTTTTTTTATGAGTCCACCGAGTTCGTCTATGTCAAGAATATGAGTTTTCCTATATACGCTACCTGCGGTAAAAAACAGAAGCGATTTAAATAGAGAGTGGTTAAAGGTATGCAAAAGTGCACCACTGAATCCAGCAAGAGCAATATAGCTGTTGTTAAGACCAATCCCAATCATGCCAATGCCTATGCCCATACCAATGATTCCAATATTTTCTATGCTATGATATGCAAGGAGTTTTTTGAGATTATGCTGAATAATGGCAAGGATTACACCATATAGAGCGGTAAAAACAGATATGATTAATATAAGCCTTCCCATGCTAAGGATATTTCCCTGATAAAATGGGATTATTTTAAATATGCCAAAAATTCCCATTTTTATTATTATGCCAGACATAACTCCTGATATATGGGAAGGTGCAGCAGGGTGAGCCCATGGCAGCCATGTGTGAAGTGGAATAAATCCAGCCTTAAATGCAAAACCAGTTGCAAGGATCATAAATGGAAGAGGCCCAATTTCCTGAGGATTTGCCTTAATAATTTCTGCAATTGTATAAAAATCAGTTGCCCCTGTTTTTGTCCAGAGCCATAGAAAACCGACTATCAGCAATAAAACAGATAGATGAGATTGAATGAAATAATTGAGCCCTGCTTTTATTACAGATTTTTTCTCAAATTCATAAATAATAAGTATAAAGGCAGAGATTGTCATTAACTCCCATACAAAAATAAAGGCTATAATATTGTCTGTGATGCAAACAAGTAGCATTGAAATCTGAAGTAGAATATAAAAACTCCAGTGCAAAGATTGTTTTTCTACCTCGTTGTCATATTGCTTCATGTAAAAGTATCCATAGCAGATGCCAGTGATGAGGGTAAATGTTGTTATTAAAATGAAAAATGCAGAGAGATTGTTTATTCGTAAAATAACTTCACCAAAGAAAAAGTTTGCATTGAAAGAATATTTTAAAGGCACACCCCATAGAACCCTAAGTGCAGTAAGACCGTTAAGTATTCCAGAGGCGATTACAGATATTATTGCAAAGCCTTTTTTAAATTGAAGAGGTAACAGCGGTATAATAACTATGGATGCAAAGGAAATAAGAATAGATGTAAAGATCAGATCCATAACTGAATCCTATATTAAAATTTTAATATTATAATTAGACAAAAATATTTTATGCCCTGAAATATTCCTTTGTCAAGGAGATTATTGAAGAGGAGTTTAATTTCGCAGAATTTTTAAAATTTTTTTAAAGCCAAACTGTTTATTTTTAAATTCATTTAAAAATTCTTTTGTTGCAACATATTTATCTGTAAATGTTACAATGAAGGATTCCTGATAGCGTGGTGGAATGAGAGTCAATGGCCACATATGTTTTGTTATGATGTCCTTTTCAATCTCGTTTAAGGTAAAATGTTTTTGAGCATTTTCCAGAGCGATTTTTGGGTGTTCAATACCATGGTATTTATCCTTTGCCAGTTCGGGCTCATCGTGGTTTCTCCAATCGTAAAGAAAAAAGTCATGAAGCAGAGCACCTCTTGCTGCAGAAACATAATCAAGATTTAATAGCTTGCAAAGCCTGTATGATATGTAGGAGACTATCTTGGCGTGTTCATATATGGATGAGTTGTGATGATAAAAGTTTTTAAGTTTAAGAAATTCTTCATTTGTGAGAATATCTTCAACTATATTATTATATTCATCTTCAATTGGCTTTCTTTCTTTAAGAATTGAGTCAATATTTTCTGATAGTTTTATCATAACCCTGCCTGCCATTTCTTTGAGTTTAGCATTTATCTGCGAATCGAATTTAAATTGTAAATTTATATCAGGGAAAGCGTTGAGAATTCTTTTAAAGGATTTGATAATTCTCTGAACCTCTGCATTGCTGAGAGAGGAGTATCTCTCGTATAGATAGAGTAGGTTTTCCCTGAATTTTTTGAGAGATATAATAGAAAATATCATATCTGTTATTAGGTATGCAAAGATTATTGCACTTAATATAGTCGCTTCGGTGTTGCTAAATTTCGTTATTATAGAATAAATAGGGGGATGTATATAGTTTGCAAATATAAGTGCCAGTATTCCCCATCCTGTTGAAAATAAAAGACAAACCTTTCCCTTGTAATTAAATCTGTTGTCAGAGTAATCCCATAGCTTAAGTTGAAAGAAGCTTTCAAAAATTTCCCCTGTAACATATTCAATTGCTGTGAGTATGATAGCGTATATCAAAAATTGTAGAGGAATTTGGTAAATGTAAATTTCCTGATGTAAAAGAGTTATAAAAAGAGCACCAAATCCGTATATTGGCACAAAGGGACCAAAGAGAAAACCTGGGTTTATGAGTTTTTTATTTGTTGCTGATCTATAAATAACTTCAATTATCCAGCCACAAAAAGAATAAAAGGCAAAGAAAAGTATTATGTTGCTATAGTTCATTCCTTCCTCCTTATCCAGTAGACTTTATGACTGTATAATTGCTTATATAAATTTTTGGTGATATTTTTATATGAATACAAATAAGATACTTTTTTTTGAAAAATGTTAATCAGAACTTAAATATTTTTCTATATATTCTGTGAGATCTTTAATATTGCGCCTTATCATTGCCTTAAATTCCACAGGTATATTTTGATCTGCCACAACCTTGTAATAGTTGATTGCATCTTTAACTCTTCTCTGTTGAACAAACTCATCAGCTTTCTGAAGTAGTGGCTTATATTTATAAAATGAATACTCAAGGATATTTTTTTCTCTCGAAAGACTAAATTCATCTGGCAATTTTTTGAAGTCAAAAGAGACTTTAAGTATGGGGAGCTCTTTTTTCTTTATTCTGTCAGGTGTGATAAACTTCTTATAAAATTCCAGTTCATCTCGTTTTTTATCATCAAGGGATTCCGAAAGGGATATTTCGCTGTCTTCCTGCCTCTTGTCCCCAAGTATTTCAAATTGTGAATCATCCTGTTTCTTTTTGTCATCTTTCAGAATTTTTTCAAATATCTCTTCATCCGTAAGTGTGCTGTCATCCTTTGGCTTTCCATATTCACTGAGAAGTTCAAAGTCATTGGGATCCTCCTGTGCCTCTTTTAAAAGCTCCTTTTCCTTTTCACTTATTTTTTCTTCCGTTGGAACTTGTGCCTCTTGCTGCTCAGGCTCAAGTTTTAATTCCTCTTCTTTTTGTGTTGATTCCTCTGTCTCATGGGGCTGTGACTTTTCAGGGAATATTTCCTCTTCTACCGCAGGCTCTTGCAGTATTTCTTCCTGGAGCTCTTCAGGTTTTTCCTCAACTGCGCGAGCTATCTCCTCTTCAGTGAGAATTTCCTCTGGCAATTCCTCCTGCAAAGGCTCAGAGGGTATTTCTGTTTTATCTTGCAGTTCCTCCGCCTCCGGGAATGCTTCAACTTCAGGGAATATTTCCTCTTCTATCGCAGGCTCTTGCAGTATTTCTTCCTGGAGCTCTTCAGGTTTTTCTTCAACTACGCGAACTATCTCCTCTTCAGTGAGAATCTCCTCCGGTAATTCCTCCTGCAAAAGCTCAGAAGCTTCCTCTTGAATAATTTCCTCTGGTGTCTCTTTTTTTTCTTCTGGAACAATTTCTTCTATAATTTCTTCTGGTTTCTTAGGTTCTTCTAAATCTTCTATTTCCTCTGTCTGTGATATATCCTGTTTCTGTTCTTCAATTTGTTTTTCTTTTATTTCATTGAATTTTTCAAGAATGTCAATAACTGGCTTTGGATCAAATTGTACCGGTATAGGGGACTGGTATCTGGCCTCTATTATTTTTGGCTCAATTTGCGCTTCTGGTATTTTTATTGGCTCTATTTCATCTATCTTATTTTGTAGTTTTTCAATGGAGTCTTTTAGTTTGGTAAGCTTTTCAATTTCGTTTTTTATTTCATTGAGAAGTGCATTTTCCTTCTCAAGTTCTCTCTTGCTTACTTCCTCTTCTTTTATTTCCCTTATTCTGCTAAGCTCATTTAGTATTTTATCTCTTTCTGATGATATCTGGATAAATTTTTCTTTTAACTCCCTTAGCTCATTTTGAAGACTCTTGAATTCTTCAGAATCCTTTATACCTGACTTATCCTCAGGAGTTGATTTTAGTCTATCTATCTCCTCTTTGAGAGAGTTAAGGTTTTTTGATATATCCTCTGATATTTTTTCAGCAATGCTTTCAGTTTGTAGAGATTTTTCTGGAATGGATATGTTTATAGTAGATGGAAGCTGTCCTTCGATTTTAACCTTTAGCTCTCCTCCTTGAGACTCCTGCAGTTTTGACTCTACTCTTTTTTTGAAGTCCTCTTCTCTTCTTTGTCGGAACCTGTTTAGATACTCAATATTTGCATTGATTTTATCTCTAACATCCTTATCAAGAATTCTATCTCGAACGCCTTTAAAAAGAGAAATAGCTGTTTCAATATCGCCTTTCCGTGCATAAGCTTCAGAATTTAGCAATGTCCGCTTATATAGTCGAAATTTTGACCTATCCGTAATTATGTCATTTGCAGGGAAGGGAAGGCTAAAGGTGGAGGAGTCCTCGTGAAATGGAAATTTTTCACCAGAGGCTGATTCTCTTTCCTCATGCGCTGGGGCTAAAGCCTCATCAGGGTATTCCTTTTCTATTGCTCTGTCAGAGGCACGCCTTCTAAAGATCTTTTCAGGATCCTCAATTTTTTCAGGAGTTTTTTCCTCTTTCTCCAGCTCTGGTTTTGTTGCTTCAACAGATGAAAATAGCGACCAGAAGAGTGCCAGCAACAGGAGAACTAATATTGTAATAAGAATTATATTCATATATAGTTATATGTCCCGCTAATCTAATTATCGGCTTTTTGCCACTAAAATACAATTTCTTTTAAGTTAAGTAACTTTTCAATAAAATAATTATAGACATACAAAGGAAGTATGATTTTTTGTCTATATAAAAGTATCAGAGGTTTTTTATGGCAAAGATTACAAAGGACATAACTTTTGGTGAACTTCTTAGTGAGCATCCAGATGCAGCACCTATCCTTGGGAATTATGGCCTTCATTGTATAGGATGCAGACTCAGCATTTCTGAGACAATAGAGCAGGGTATGAAGGCTCATGGTATGGATGACTCTGCAATAGCAAAATTAATTGATGAATTAAACCAAAAGGTTGGCAAAAATTAAGCCCACGCAGCTTAGGAAAGCTTTTTTGCTTTCTTAAGCTGTGAGAATTATCATTGAATGTGCTTCCACTGTGATTTTTTCTCTTTCAATTATCGGCTCATCCTTTAGATATATATCCATACCTCTTTGTGCTGCTGTGTTTATTGACAATTTCCATCTACGGCCAGAGGGTGATTGAGGTAGCGAAAATACTATATCAGTGTTGGAGGGATTAAACATCATATAAAAATCAGAATCAGGGATCAAAAATATTTCCTCTGCATATGCACCGTTTATTAAGGCTGCTATGCAAAGCTCCTCATCATCCCAATCTGGAGTAGTGTTTTCAGGGGTTTTCCATTGAATATCCTCTGTAGTAAATTTCACCCCTTGTTCTCCTGTATAGAAGCGAATTGATCTCAGCATTGGATGTTCTTTTCTAAAAAGGATCATAGATTTTGTAAATTCAAATATATCTGAATTCTCCTGTAATAGATCCCAGTTTATCCAGGATATTTCATTGTCCTGACAGTAAGAGTTATTGTTGCCTTTTTGAGTTCTTCTAAATTCATCTCCAGAAAGGAGCATTGGCACTCCAAGGGATATAAATAGTGTTGCAATAAAGTTTTTTATCATCCTTTTGCGGATTTTTTCGATTTCTTGGTTATTAGTTGGGCCTTCCTCTCCCCAGTTGCAACTGAAGTTGTGATTTTCTCCGTCTCTATTGTCTTCTCCATTTTCCAGATTATGTTTGTTATTGTAACTTACTAAATCATTTAATGTAAATCCATCATGGCATGTAATGAAATTGATGCTCCTGCATGGAGACGTTGTGCTGTAAAGGTCAGAGCTGCCAGTTATTCTCGTTGCAAAGGCACCTTTTAATCCTTTTTCCCCACGCCAGAATCTCCTTACATCATCTCTGTATCGTCCATTCCACTCTGCCCATCTTCCTGGAAATTTTCCTACAAGATAGGCTCCCCCTGCATCCCATGCCTCTGCTATTATCTTTGCATTTCGTAAAATTGGATCCTCTTCTATCCATTCAATGAGTGGAGGATTGCTTAATATCTCTCCCTTTTGGTCTCTTCCAAGAATTGAGGCAAGGTCAAACCTGAAACCGTCAACATCCATTTCAATAAACCAGTATCTAAGGGCATCGAGGATAAACTGACGGACCAGTGGATGATTACAGTTTACAGTGTTGCCACAACCGGAAAAGTTTTTATAAAAACGTTTATCCTCATCCAGGATATAATATATGGAATTATCTATTCCTCTAAAGGAAAGGGTTGGTCCTCTGTGGTCCCCTTCATGTGTATGATTGAAAACAACATCTAAAAATACTTCTATCCCTGCATCATTAAAGGCTCTTACCATTTCACGAAATTCTTTCACTTGTTGCCCAAGAGTGCCAGAGGAGGAATAGCTGCCTTTTGGTGCAAAAAAAGCTATAGTGCTATAGCCCCAGTAGTTTTTGAGTCTCTCCCCTGTAAATGGGTTAATGTTGATATTCTCATATTCATCAAACTCCTGTATGGGTAAAAGTTCAACAGCGTTTATACCAAGCTCTTTTAGATATGGAATTTTTTCGGTGAGACCTTTAAAAGTCCCAGGAAAATTTACCTTGGATGAGTGATGGGCTGTAAAGCCTTTTACATGTAACTCATAGATTATGAGATCGTTTTCAGGAATACGGATTGGACTTTTAACTATCTCATTTCTTCCATTGATAACTATACTCCGTGGAACATAAGGTCCACTGTCAACTGTAGAAAATGACTCAGCCTCATTGGAGACATTTAACTCTATACCGCAAGCTTTGGATAGATCCCATATAAAATTGCCAGTTATTGCCCGAGAGTATGGATCTATCAAGAGCTTGTTTTCATTAAATCTATGACCATTGGCAGGATCATATTCCCCGGAAATTCTATATCCATAGACTTGTCCTTCCGAAAGACCCTCAATCCATATATGCCACACATCTCCTGTTTTATTTAAAAAGGGATCAAGAGCTATTTCTGTAAAGTCAGAGTCAGGTTCAGAATTGTGAAAGAGTATAAGTTTAACCCCGGAAGCATTTCTGCTAAATATTGAAAATTGAACTCCATTGTTGTGAACATAAGCACCAAGAGGAGTTGGAAGCCCTGGTGCTGTTTTTAAGTTTTTATAATCAATCATGTTTTGCTATTCCTCTTACTCCTCTATGAGTTTTATTCAGGGACATTGGCTATTACAGTAAGCACAACAATACCTCTGTCTGGATCATTACTGTAGACAGAGATCGTTTTATGGATTTGTCCAGACCTTTCATCTGTGTATAATGTTATTTCAATCTCACCACTGCCACCTGCAGGGATAGATCTGCTGGATACAACAGATCCTGTACAGCCTCACCCAGCCTTTACTCTATCTATGGTTAAAGTAGAGTTGCCTTTGTTATAGAATTTGAAAATGTGAGTCACAGCTGAATTTTTTTTTACATTACCAAAGTTGTATTCGGTATATTCAAAGACTATTTTTGATTTTCCATGGCAATGGATTGATATTAAAACTAAAGCAATAGCAGTAAGTAATCTAATAGCTTTCATAGTTGTCCTTTTTAGTTATTTATATCTAAAAACACTTCAATTGGATTATATATAAATATGTCTGCACCAGTCAAATGTTTTATTGTGATAATCAAATGCATTGTCATTTCAGGAGCAATAATCATGGTAATGTTTATTGTGATAGAATTTATTGAAAATTTATTTTTTTTGGCACAGGAATAAAAAATTATTAAAGCATTTAATCTGTAATCCGATAATCTTAGTGATTGATAATAAATTACACTCCTACATGTAATTTTACCAGGTTAAAGGCTTTTGCGGAACGCGCTGTCCGCAAAAGCCTTTTTATTTTAACTATAATAAAAATTTTTAGACATAAATTCATCTTATCGCAAAATTTTTATTGCAGCCAGAGTTATAGATTTTAGATTAAAGCATAAATTTCGAGGAATATATGATTTTTGTAATTAATGAAAAAAATCCTCAGCAGCGACTCATTCAAAAGGTAAAGGAATGTCTTGAAGATGGAGGTATTATTGTATTTCCTACAGACACTGTCTATGCCTATGGATGTGATATAAAAGATAAAAGAGCAATAGAGCGTATTTATAGATTAAAAAAGCTTGATAAGAGAAAGCCCTTAAGTTTTATTTTTACAGATATTTCAGAGATTGCAGATTATGTAAGGAATGTCTCTGATGATGCATTTAAAATAATGAAGAAGGCCTTTCCAGGTCCCTATACATTTATTTTTAAGGCATCAAAACTTGTCCCAAAAATTGTTATGACAAATCAAAAAACTATAGGAGTTAGAATTCCAGATAACAATATAGCCCTTGATATTGTCAGGGCTCTTGGCAGACCCATTCTTGCAACAAGCGTTTTTACTCTTTCAGGAGAGTATTTAATCGATCCACGTGAATTAGAAAAGGTCTATCGCAATGAGGTCGATATAGTAATTGATGCAGGTCCAAAGATTGCAGAGCCATCAACTGTTGTTGATTTTTCAGAGGATAGCATTGAAATCATCCGTGAAGGGAAAGGAAAAATATTTTTTTGAAAATATAAATTGTAATATTTAAGG
Source organism: Spirochaetes bacterium ADurb.Bin218 (assembly GCA_002069965.1). Lineage (GTDB taxonomy): Bacteria > Spirochaetota > UBA4802 > UBA4802 > UBA5550 > UBA5550. Next base: position 18,102 of record MWCI01000021.1, read on the forward strand.
AGAATTGATATGTCAGAAGGATTGAGAGGATTTTTACTGGTTGTTAAGGCAATTATTATTTATATTGGTCTTGGTGCACTGGTGGCTTTTATTTTTTATAACCTCAAAAGGAGAGATCTCTTTGGCGGCTATATAGGAGGCTTGGTAATAGGAGTAATTGGAGCATTAATTGGAGGTCTCATCTTAGATAGGCTTTTTTATGATATTTTTGTAGTGATCCTTGATTTTCTTTCAAGGGGAGCTGGAGTAAATATAATAGCTGGTTTTATTGGAGCATATTTTGCAGTATATATAATGAACAAACTCAACCATGACAGGGAGAGAAAAAAATTTTAAGATATAGATGAAGAAGCTATTTAGCATCATTATAATGCTCCTGTTTTTGGTGAGGGGAGAGATTTTTTCAGCTCAGAGAAGAATGCTGGGGCCAAATATCACTATGTCATGGGCATCTTCTTATCTGGAAATAGAATCCTCATCAGTTACAGTGCAAAATCAAGCATCATGGACTTATGCAACTGCGGCAGGTTGGTTTTTTGATTATTTACTTAATCCCTATATATCCATAAGAACAAATTGGTTTTTTTATCCCTCGACAATGAACAATAAGCCTGATAACTGGTCAGGTAAGATGGGAGAGATTCCTCTCCATGAAATAGGACTATCTGTAAACAGACATTTTAATCTGGAACCCTTGAATCCATGGTTTGGTGCAGGGCCTTTTATGCAGTTTTCCACGATAGATGATCCCAATTCATACATATTGCATGCAGTGCTATCACTGGGATGTGATTATGAGCTTATGGACAATACATTTTTTTGCCCAGAACTCATGTTTGGTATAGGTGCAAGGCTTTTTAGTGGAAATGCCGATACTGTTCAGATAAATGTCCCTACAGGGAAAGACTTTACAAGTAGCGGTATTGTAATTTTCTTTAAAATTGGAATAGGCAAAAGCTTTTAGAGGTTTGATATGCGGAGAAGAATGATATTTATTTTATTTTTTGCAATAGTGCTTCCTAATTCAGGATGTATAAGCAGTGCATATTTTTTCAATAGGGGAGAGATCGATAAAAAGGTTGCAACTATCGCTGTGCTCCATTTTAAGGACTTCAACAATGCTGAGGGAAATAATTCTGGAGACCTTGCCCGCAGCTTATTTGAGCATAATCTTCTCAAAAGAGGATTTAACATTATTGAAATAGAAAAGATTCAATTCCCTGAAAGCCTGAAGACAAAAGATAGAAAAGATTTTTCCCCGGAAGAAATCATTGAAATAGGAAAGATAAGTGGCGCTGATTATGTTGTTTATGGAAGTGTATATGATTACAAATCATACCAATCTCAGACATCCTTTTTGTATTTATTTTCCTGGCTTGAGTTAACATATTCCGTTGGGATTAGCGCCAGAATGGTTGCCTGTAAGAGTGGAGATGTAGTCTGGTCGGGATCGCTGTCCCGACTTTCTTATTCCTTTAATGATGCAACCTCTGAGGTCTGCAAGGAGCTTATTAGAACAATAAAATTCAAATAGGTTGCTTTTTATGCTGCAAACATGTCCACGGATTTAATTCGAGAAAGAGGAATCTGTTGCTTATTCTGATAGTTGTCCATTGTAATTATCATATCATCAATTAGCTGACGATTTTTATAAAGCTCAATTTCAGTTCCATCATCCAGCACAACTACAATATCAAGTCCTTTTATTTCAAGATATTTCTCAAGAAGTTTTCTAAACCTGTTGTTTTTTTTCATTGTAAACTCCTATTACCGCATTATGTATTGTTTATTTGCAGAAAATATGCTCTGCTGTAAATTATGTCTCTTACATTTATATCGGCATGATTATCTTTGGGATTAGTATTTTTTTGATATTATAATTTGTGTGATCATTTTTTGCTTTTTCTTTTCTGTTTCACCTCTGGCTTTGTTTCTTTAGCCTTTTGAATTGAGCCCTGTTTGCCTCCGATTTCCTTTGGGAAATTTTTTATAAGTTTACCTGCGTCTTCAAAGGGGACTGTAATAAAGGAAAAGCTATCCATAACTTTTATATCTGTTATTTTATTTGAATCAATTCCAGTTTTTTCTTTGATTAATTTTATTAGCTTTCGAGGTGTAATGTCGTCTTTTCTTCCAAATGATAGAAATAGGCGAGTGGTACCTTTGCTGTCCACAGAGGCTTCGGAAATTTCACCATAACGTCTCTCATCAAGATCTCTTTCAAAGGCAAATTTGATCATAGCAGCAATTATATCCTCAGCATTGTTTTCCTTGAGTATTGCACTGGAAATCTTAAGATATTCTTTTTGTGTTCCCTGTTCAATTATGCTTTCGATCTCTCTTTTTATTCTAAGCTTTTTGCTATTTATTACATCTTCAATTGCTGGAACTTTTTCTTTTTTGATAGTGGTCTTTGCAATTTTTTGTATAAAGAGAAGTTTTTTATATTCAGAGGGACTTATAAATGTAATCGCAATCCCCTTTTTACCTGCACGGCCCGTTCTTCCTATTCTGTGGATGTAGGCCTCTGGCTCCTGAGGTAGGGAATAGTTTATAACATGAGATAAATTTGTTACATCTATACCTCTTGCAGCCACATCAGTTGCAACAAGTATATTTATTTTTTTCTTTTTAAATTTTGTAAGAGTTCTCTCCCTCTGATGCTGAGAAATATCTCCATGTAAACCCTCTACGCTATAGCCTCTATCTATCAATCTATTTGTAAGATCATCAACATCAACTTTAGTTCTGCAAAATATGAGGCCGTAAAAGTCTTCTTCTATATCGATTATTCTACATAGAGCCTCAAAACGATCTGACTCACGAACTTCAAAGTATATCTGTTCTGTGAGATCAGTTGTAAGCTGAATATTTTTTGTAGATATGACTTTATAGGACTTCATGTATTTTTTTGCAATTGCCATAATCTGCTCTGGCATAGTTGCAGAGAAGAGATAGATATTTTTTTCTGGATTAATATTCTGTAGTATTTCTTCAACCTCTTCAATAAACCCCATGTTAAGCATCTCATCTGCTTCATCAAGGACAACATACCTGATATTGTGCAGAAAAAGAGTTCCTCTTTTTATGTGATCAATAATTCTTCCAGGTGTGCCAACAATTATATCAATACCCTTTTCTATGCGTCGAATCTGTTCGTTAATTGACTGTCCACCATATATAGGGAAAATCGTTAGCTTTTTTTTGCCCTTAAACGAGTTAAGCTCTTCTGAAACCTGTATGGCAAGCTCACGAGTTGGTGTAAGAATAAGCACCTGAGGGAATTTTTCGCTCTTTTTAATTTTCTCAAGCAAAGGCAGACCAAAGGCTGCAGTTTTTCCGGTTCCTGTTTGTGCCTGACCTATAATGTCAGTTTCTTCTTTTAACAGGATTGGAATGATTTTTCTCTGAATCTCAGTTGGCTCTTCAAAGCCTTTTTTAGTTAGCTCTTTTAGAATATCTTCAGAAAGACCCAGTTCTGTAAACGTAAGTGAATCCATATTACTTCCTTATTTAATTTAAGCCATAGAAATATATATTAAATATAATACAAGGCAAATTCAAGCATGAAGTGAAGCTGGCAGTAAAAAAATAGCATTGCTGTCATTAAGTTTTGTTGAGGTAACAAACTCTCCAGCCCCTTGAGGGCTGTGAGATATAACTTATTAAAGTCCAAAATCTCACTTAGCCAAAGCATCATAGAGGATAGTGTCTATAGCTATTTTTAATCTGAATTTATACAGTATTTCAGGCTAAAATATAGATGTAAGTGAAACTACATAATATGTAATCATAGCTATTGCAGCAGCTGCAGGTATAGTTATGATCCACGCCCATACTATGCGGCCAGCCACTCCCCATCTAACAGCAGAAAGTCTTTTTAAGGAACCAACTCCCACAATAGCACCTGTAATTGTATGAGTAGTGCTTACAGGTATACCAAGGTGTGATGCAAAAAACAGAGTGCATGCAGCGCCAGTTTCTGCACAAAAGCCATCTACAGGTCTGAGCTTCGTTATTTTGCTACCCATGGTTTTTACGATTCGCCATCCTCCAAAGAGCGTTCCAAGGGCAATGGCTGCCTGACAGGAAATAACAACCCAGAAGGGGACATGGAAGGTTTGCCCAAGAAGTCCCTTGCTGTAAAGTAGAACCGCAATTATTCCCATGGTCTTTTGAGCATCATTCCCACCATGGCCAAGGCTATATGCTGCAGCTGAAATAAGCTGACCCTTTCGAAAAAAAGAGTCAACCTTGCGAGGAGTAAATTTTCGGAATAAGTTATAAACGATAACACCCATTACAAGTCCAATTAAAAGTCCAAGCATGGGAGATATAATTATAAAGGAAATGGCTTTTATAAGGCCCTCTGGAACAAGGGAACCTATTCCTGACTTTACAACAGCAGAACCTGCAAGTCCACCCATGAGAGCATGGGAAGAGCTTGTGGGCAATCCAAACCACCATGTAATCAGATTCCATAAACAGGCACCCATTAGTGTTGCAAATATTATGTTGGAATCCACTATATTTGGATTGATTATTCCTTTGCCTATTGTATCTGCTACATGAAGGCCAAAAAATAGAAAGGCAATAAAGTTAAAAAAGGCTGCCCATGCAACAGCATAGTTGGGCGATAAAACTCTGGTTGAAACCACAGTTGCTATTGAGTTTGCGGCATCATGAAATCCATTGAGAAAGTCAAAAAAAAGAGCCAGAGCAATCAAAAATAGTATACTTACCGACAAGAGAAACCTCCTTCAGGCTTGCTTTACAATTATTGAATAAATTGTTTTACCAACGTAGTCGCAGGTATCAACAGTATTTTCTGCTGTCTCATAGATCTCTTTCCATTTTATTATGAATATAGGATCTGAGTTTTTTTCAAAGAGTTCACCAATGGCTATATCTCTGAGGTGGTCGCTCATATTTTCCAACCTATTTATTTCACTGCAATAGGCCTGAATTCTTGAGGAATGTTTCATGTTATCAAGTAATTTTACTGCATCCACAATTGATGATGAGGCCTGTTCAATTATAACAGAAAATTGTTTTAGGTGGTGATCCGGTTGTGTGAGTTTATAAAGTCCCATACGCTTTGTTATTGCATCAACGGAATCAAGGACATTATCGATATTATTGGAGAGCATGTAAATATCTTCTCTGTCAAAGGGAGTTATGAATGTTCTGTTTAACATTTCAGATACTTCCCTTGAGATAGCATCTCCTTCGTGTTCTATCCTGTGCATTATTGCCAATGTATCTTCATTAAACTTGCCAGATGTGACAAGCTCGTTAAAGTACTTGGCGCCTTTGTACATATTCTCAGCTTGTTCTGTAAAGAGAGTAAAAAATTTTTTTTCTTTGTGAATCAGCACTGATTTTCTCCTGAGTGTATTAAAATAAAAAAGGGCTATAAAGCCCCTTCATCTTCTGGTGAATTATTTTTATTATTAAAAATTTTGGTTACAAGATAGATTAGAAAAACAACAAATAAAATTAAAACAGCAATTGTGATGTCTCTGTAATATTGTTTTAGTAATTCCTGTTGTGTATATAAAAAGTATCCCAGTGCAGCAAGAATTCCATTCCATATCGCAGAGCCAATAAATGTATATAATATAAAGTCTCTGAGATTCATAAGTGATATGCCAGCAGGGATTGAAATGAGGTGGCGCACTCCAGGAACTAATCGTCCAATAAATGTTGAGCTTTTGCCATATTTTATAAAAAACTTTTCTGATTTCTCCATGGAATGTCTGTTTATAAACATCATATGGGCAATTTTTGTATCTACAAGGGAATAGATTATCTTACGACCAAGGGTTTTGGCTAGAAAATAATTTATTAATGCTCCAAGGACACATCCAATAGTTGAAAAAAGCACCACCAGGAATATATTTAAATCACCCTGAGCAGCTTTCCATGCAGCAGGAGGCACAACAAGCTCAGATGGGACAGGAATAAAAGTGCTCTCCAGAGTCATGAGGAATAAAACAGCAGGGTAGTTTATATTTTCCATGTAAAGATTGATTAGATATTTTATAAAATCCACAGAATAGGAATCCTCCATAAACTTTCTTTTTTGACAGAAATAAAAGATAACAAATTATTTCAAGGAATTTATTTATTTTCTTTATATTAAAATTTTTAGAAATGAGATATAAAAAATGGCTGCCATATCTGGCAGCCATCGGTATATATAAGTTTTAAGTTGTTTTTTACATTGAGAAGTAAACAATTACTCCTGCGAATACAACAGAAACCATTGTCATAAGCTTTATAAGAATGTTAAGAGATGGACCTGCAGTATCTTTAAATGGGTCACCAACAGTGTCACCTGTTACAGCAGCTTTGTGAGCATCAGATTTTTTGCCACCAAAGTTACCTTTTTCGATATGCTTTTTAGCATTGTCCCATGCGCCACCAGCGTTATTGAGCATACATGCAAGAGCAAAACCAGTTGTAAGACCACCAACAAGCAATCCCATTACACCTGCAACACCTATTGTAAGGCCTGTTGCTACAGGAACAATGATTGCCATAAGAGAAGGCAGGATCATTTCTCTCTGAGCACCAGCAGTTGAGATCTCAACGCATTTTGCATAGTCAGGTTTGCCTTTTCCTTCCATAATGCCAGGTATTTCTCTGAACTGACGTCTAACTTCATCAACCATACGGCCAGCAGCACGTCCAACAGCTTTCATAGACATAGCACAGAAAACGAAAGCCATCGCACCTCCAAGGAAAAGACCGCAGAGGATTTTTGGGTTCATCAGTGTAAGATCATAGGCTGCAGTAAAGTCTGCAATCTTTGCAGTAGAAATTTCAACCACATCAAGCCCTTTAGCTTTGAGAGCGTTTAATTTGTCTGCATCAATAGCCCCTTTGGTAAACATATAGTTACCAACTTGAATCATCTTGTCTGGCATTGTTTCAGCAATTTTGCTGAGCCATATTCTAAGCTCCTCAATGTAAGAAGCAAGAAGAGCCATTGCTGTTAAAGCAGCTGAACCTATAGCAAAACCCTTTCCTGTTGCAGCGGTTGTGTTTCCGAGCATATCAAGGGCATCTGTTCTTTCACGAACAACAGGATCAAGTTTGCTCATTTCTGCATTACCACCAGCATTATCTGCAATAGGACCATAAGCATCTGTTGCAAGAGTAATTCCAAGAGTTGAAAGCATACCAACTGCAGCAAAGCCTATACCATAGAGTCCATGAGGCATACTTGTGAATCCACCTGCAAAGCCATAAGAGCAGAGAATACCAATAATAATTGTAATTACAGGCACTCCAACTGAATACATACCAACACCCATACCTTCTATTATAACTGTTGCATGTCCAAGTGGAGCCTGAGCAGAAATGCCTTTTGTTGGCTTGTATTCATCAGAGGTATAGTATTCTGTTGCCTGACCAATGATAAGACCTGCTACAAGACCAGCTACAACTGAGCCAAAGATTCCCCATGTAATGAAGTTAATGCTTGCCATATATGCAAGAGCAATAAGTATCAATGCAGAACTTACCCAGATACCTGAGTTGAGAGAAAAGAGCAGATTTTTCATTGTAGCTTTTTCTTTTGTGCGAACAATGAAAATACCTATTACAGAGAATAGTATTCCAAGACCTGCAATTACCATTGGAGCAAGAATTGCACGGAGTCCACCAAATTCAGCAGCATTCCACTCAGCCCATGGAAGAGCAGCACCAAGAGCAGCTGTAGCAAGAATAGAACCGCAGTATGATTCGTAAAGGTCTGCACCCATACCTGCAACGTCACCAACGTTATCACCTACGTTGTCGGCAATTGTAGCAGGGTTTCTTGGATCGTCTTCTGGAATACCTGCTTCAACTTTACCAACAAGGTCAGCACCAACGTCTGCAGCTTTAGTATATATACCACCACCAACACGAGCAAAGAGAGCCTGAGTTGATGCACCCATACCAAAGGTGATCATTGTAGTTGTAATTTCCATGTATTTGTGGTGAAGGTCTGTCCCTGGACGAACTATATAAAGGCCAAGGAATTTAAGACCATTAGCCATGTTTTCTGCTGTGAATATAACCTTATCAAGTAAGAGATACCAGAGAGATATATCAAGCAGACCAAAACCAACAACAACAAGACCCATAACGGCACCAGATCTGAATGCTATCTGAAGACCTCTGTTAAGAGATTCAGAAGCTCCCTGAGCAGTTCTTGAAGATGCATTAGTTGCAGTCTTCATTCCAAGGTATCCACAAAGACCAGAAAAGAAACCGCCAGTAAGGAAAGCAACAGGAACAAAGGGGTTCTGGATTCCTTTGTAGGCGAGTATTGACAGGATCACAACCAATACAGCAAAAACAATTGCCACGACTCTGTACTGGCGGTAGAGATAAGCGTATGCTCCTTCTCTTACGTGACCAGCAATTTCAATCATAGTTTCATTACCCGGATTGGCTTTCATCATTGTTTTGTAGAATATGAAAGCAAACAACAGAGCAATGAGAGCACCTATAGGCGCAATGTAGAACAACATCTCACTCATTGTTCATCACTCCTTAAATTTTTTTAGAGAACAATCTCTTTGATTAAAATTGTTTTATAAATCTAACTGACAATATCCGGCATATTTTCTCTACAATAGAGATCCGTGATATTTCAGATTAATGAGCTTTTTTATATATCTCTTTCAAAATCAAAGAGTAATATGCAGGTTGATTAGACTGGATAAAATATGTAGTCATAAACCTGCTCAATTCCAAATTAAAATAAAATCTTTTTATATATTTTTTTTACATACAAAAGGGGAATTTGAGGCTATTGTGTCAATAAAAAAAATTTAATTAAGGTTATAATTTTTGTAACAAAATAGCCTCAAAGATGATAATGGCCATTGGATTCTGGTTGATAGGTTATTGATTCAATTATATAATAGCTTTCTGCTTTTGAATTTTCTTTAATAACAGTACCTACAGGGCTTCCTAAGATTTGAGCACCTAAGGGCGACAGAACTGATATTTTTCCTTTATTGAGATTTGTATCATCAGGGAATACAAGATGATACTCTTCTTTTTTACCATTGCCTAAGTTAGTAAGTATAAATTTGGAATTCATAGTAACTACATTTGATTTCATTTTTTGAGGTTCAACTTGTTTGGATTGTTTTATTTCTTTTTTTAGGAATTCTATTATAGCTTTTTCAGTTTCTGAGGTAGCATTATATCTTGCAAAAGTATTTTTTATCCTTTCGCAGTCATATTTTGATAAAATCTTGTCACTACGCATAGCCTAATCTCCTCATGTTTTGTGGTAAGGAATGTAATGATGTAGTTACAATACTTTTGAAGTATTAAAAAGTTAATTTGTCAAACACTAAATATAAAAATATACAAAAAATTTAATTTGTTATCTTAATTAGAGCAACCCAATAGAGCTTTTTAACCACCCTCCAGATATTTTTTTATTTTATTATTTATTGAATCAGGTATTTTTACCCCAATACTCCGTAGCCTTGTGAGATATTTATCAAAGGATGTGGAGTGGCTTGTGGTTGTCATAAAAATTTTAAAAAATGAACGCACTGTCCCTTCAAGTTCTCTGCGAAACTCTGGTTTTTTATTTAGCATATCCTCTATGGGGGCAATTATTCTATAATTTACAGGTCTTGATATTGCTCTGTGGGCAACAAATCTTTGGGTTACCTCACACTCATAGTCCTCTCTCATTATGCTTTTTTCTACCTGATTGAGATCTATGCAGTCAATAATTTGAAAAGGGTATTTATCCTTTAGATATTTAGAGAGAATTTCAATAATCTCTTTAAACTGAGGACAATTATCGCACTGGCCATCACAGCCATTTTTGAGTTTTAGATATAAAACAAGGTCAATATCTGAGCTTTCACTTGAAAGCCCCATGTTAAGTGAGCCCACAAGGTCAAAGGCTATTTCTCCATGCTCTTTTGTAATATTATCAAGGATATTTTCCAGTTCCTCCAGGCGTTTTTCTGATTCCTTTGTTTGGAATCTTCGAAAGTAGTTTCTAATATCAAGGAAGAGTTCTATCTCCGGTATATGGGGATGCTTTTGCAAAGACATGTCATAATTTGTTAAGGTCTTAAAGGCTTCAAATCTTTCCTTGTCTATTATCTCTTCACTATATACCTTTCCCTTATTGACATATTCTGCTATAGGGATTACCTTTGAGTCTGCAAATTTTTTTAGCTGGATCTTAGGTATTTCTCTTCCATTAAAATATATCTCGTAAAAAAAACCGCCTTCAGATATTTCACCCTTAGGAGTTATAACCTCACCAAAATTTGAAGGGTTAAGATAAACAGTTTTCTCTACATATTTAAAACCGCAATCTTCGTGAATGTGCCCAGTAAGGCAAAGCTTTACACTATTATTATCGCAGTATGTTCTAAGTGCAGGGGAGCCAGAAGGACCTTTCCATGAGAGCCTATCGTGTATTCCATGGGCAGGCTGATGAGTTACTATTATATCAGGTTTTATTGCTTTAAAAAATGTATACATTTCATTATGCTTATCAGGGATATTTATTCCTGCTCTGTATTGAATTATGTATCTCTCTGGAATTCCTGCTGACCATGTTTCTGCTCCACCATATCCTGCTACTTTGATTCCATTTATATCATGCCATTGTAGATGCAGATCCCTTTCATGGAGAGCTGTGTATCGCAAATTCATATCATAGTTTCCTGGCAGGACAAATATTTGAGAGTTAGTTTTAACAGAGATTATGTTTTCTAAAACCTTATATTTCTGCTGCATTACCCGTCGAGCTCTTATTGTGAGTTGCTGATATTCATAGCATTTATCTTTGATTTCCTGAGCTGTATCTTTATTATCAAGGAGTGAGTCAACAAAATCCTCAAGTAGCTCACCTGTGCGACTCATTTTTCTTCGTAAGGCATTAAAATAGCTTTGAAGTTCATGGTAATTGATTGCTGTATCAAAAGTATAAAAAGGGATATCAATAAGATCTCCAGAAATTATATAGACATCTGCAACTGTTTCCAGAAAAAATTCATAAAGCCTTGTGAATGCACCATGGAGGTCTGTAAGGTATATAATCTTCATTTTATTACCTTTAAAGCTTTTTTTTCATAAAGTCTTCAATTTCTTTTTCCCGGCTCTTTTTTGCTATATCCATGAGTTTTTGGAATTTTTCCCAATCAGCTTCATCAACAATACGCCAGTTGCCATTGCCTCGTTGGTTTATTACTGTAAGACGCTTTTTGTTTGCAATGGCGCCCTTTACAGAGAGAAGTACCCATGTAAAAATAAAAATAATTGTGGATGCCATTATGAGTAAATTAGTAAAAGTCTTCCATTGCTCTGGTGAATTTTCTTTACCAAGTGTTAAATATCCAAGACCAAGGAAAAGAATAGCTATTCCTCCAACAGAAAGAAATGTCAGAAAAAAATTTATAATCCATGCGGAGTCCTTCAATATGTCCATCGCCGAGAGATTGAGTTCATGGTCCATAACCGTAGTTTCATCCATTTCTATTATCATCTTGGAGAAAACAGTTCCAGGGATTACCTTTTCTGTATTTTTTTGAAGTATACTCTTGAATTTCAAATTCATTGTTATCTCCTTTTTTCTGATATAATTATTGCTCGGACAGGAGCAGGATAGCCTTCAACAGTTTTACTCCTGTCCTGTGGATCAAGAAAATCCTCAAGAGATTCAGTATTGACCCAGGGAGTTTTTTTCTGCTCATTAAAATCTGTGTAAGATATATCAACGCATCGTGAATTTACAAAACCAGTTTTTTTTAACCAGTAAAAAATTACAGGAAGAGTAGGAATAAAATATACATTTGGCATTTTAGAATATCTTCCCTCTGGAACAAGAGCATAGTGGCTGTCTCCTTCCAGTATAAGGGTCTCCAGAATCAGTTCTCCATCACCTGCCATCATAGTGTGTATCTCCTTTAAAAAATCCAGAGGGGATTTTCTATGATATAAAATTCCCATGCAGAATATTGTGTTGAATTTCTTTTTTATGTGAGCAATATCCTCAAATTTTAATGGAAGGGTGAATATGTTATCTATTTGAGTAAATTTTTTCATGATTAAAAATTGCATGTAATAATTTATATATGGCTCCACTCCCATAACCATGGCTGGATTCTCCTCAGACATTCGAAACATATAGTATCCATTGTTTGATCCTATATCAAGTATGTGTTTCCCACGTAAGCTTTTAATATGAGGTAGTAGTCTTTTCCATTTAAAGTCTGCACGCCATTCTGCATCAATTTCTATGTCAAAGATGTTCAGTGGTCCCTTTCTCCATGGCCACATTTTAAGCAGATCCTCTTTTAGCTCTTTGCGGAGTTGCTCATCAATATAAGAGCTGTTATCAATTAAGATTTTTCCATCTATGGATCTAAAGCTACCTGTTAAGTGTGAGTATTTTTCTATAATGGAAAAGAGCATTTTGCCTTTAGTGTCGTATTGAGTAATATGGGCAAATCTTTCTGAGGAAATCTTTTCGATAAAATCAATATCCTCCTGTGAAAATCCCCATCTATTCATTTCATCAGGTAATATTTTCATGGATCCTTCCTGCATATAATTGATGCAAAGTGAAACCATTTAAACCATATTTCAATGGCATTAAATCCGCATTGATTAAGCCTTGATATATGCTCCTCTATTGTCTCAGGTATAAGAACATTTTCCAGAGCCTCTCTTTTCCGTGCTATTTCAATTTTTGAGTAGCCATTTTCTTCTTTTAGTTTATAATAGAATTCCTGCTGCAGTTGTAAAAGATCTTCATCTTTGTTGATTGTTTTTTCTGTGAGTATAAATATTCCTCCAGGTATGAGGGATTTATAAATTTTTTCTATAAGAGTTTTTCGTTTTTCAGGATTTATAAACTGCACTGTGAGATTTGAAATTATTACAGAGGATGGCTCAAAATCTCTTTCCATTATATCTGAGGTAATACCTATAATATTTTTATCACCTCCATAGGCAAAAACTCTTTTTGAAAATAGTTCCATCATTGCAGTAGAGCTATCAATTGCAATTAAAGAAAAATCTCTGCTTCTCATTTCTTCTATAAGGGCCAGCTCAAAATTGCCTGTGGAGCATCCAAGGTCGTAGATTTTTGTTCCCTCTTTATAGTATTTAGCTGCAAGGCGTGCCTGCTGTCTTATAAGTTCCCTATAAAAGGGAACAGATCTCATAATCATATCATCAAAGACAGAGGCTACTGTTTCATTAAATTCAAAGGGTTTTGAGTTTTCTTCTTTTAAGAATATATCATCTTTTAAAAATATATTATTCTCCATGGCTTTTTATTATATCATTTATTATTATGCCTGCTGCAGTAAGGCCAAATATTCCCGGCATATAAGATATACTTCCCTGTGATTTTTTTCTTGTTCCTTCCTCTGGTGCGTCAAACTTATTGAGGTTTTCCCTTGAATAGATACAACGCACTCCTTTTTCTATGCCTTCCTCTTTAAGTCTTTTGCGTATTATCCGTGCAAGTGGACAATGAGTTGTTTTGCTTATATCGTCAACCCTTATATCAAGGGGATTAAGTCTGCTTCCTGCTCCCATTGAAGAAACAAAGGGAATTTTTTTACTATATAAAAGTTTAATAAGGCTAACCTTTGACTCTATTTCATCAATGGCATCAATGGCATAGAGGTTATCTCTTTTTTCGGGGAGAAGTTTTTGGACATTTGATGGAGTAACTCTTTCTGTAAAGGTTATAATTTCTGCCTCTGGATTTATTTCTGTAAATCTTTCTCTTGCAACGTCGCATTTGAGTCTGCCGACGTTACATGTCAGGGCAAGTATCTGTCTGTTTATATTTGATGGAGCGACTTTATCATAATCGGCGATTATAACTCTACCAATACCTGCTCTAAGGATAGCCTCTGCTGCATATCCTCCAACTCCACCAAGACCAACAACTATAACTGTGGAATTTTTAAGTCTCATCAGAGAGTCTTTGCCCAAAAGTATTTCGGTTCTGTGAAATCTGCTCATATTTTAAGGTTGAATATCCTTTCTGCATTTTTTGTTGTTACCTCTGCTATTTCTTCAGCAGATCTTCCAATGATTGCTTCTGCTCCCTTGAGATTCAGTATTATATTTGCTGGCACATTTGGCTTTTCTGTCCCAACAGGAGGTATATCCGGGCTGTCTGTCTCCAGGAGAAAATGTTCAGGATATATAACTTTAAGGGTTTCAATCCTCTTGTTGCTGGGCTTATATGTGAGAGCTCCCCCCATAGAAAAGGAAATACCTTTTTTTATAAAAGTCAAAGCTATATCGACGCTTCCAGAAAAGGCATGAATAATTCCGCCCCTTTTTGGCATGCCAACTTTTTTTAGAGATTCAGCAAGCTCATTAAAAGCGCCTCTGCAGTGGATGATTACAGGTAGATTTACGTCAACTGCAAATTTCATCTGTTCTTCAAATATCATCTGCTGAAGATAAAAGGGTGGGGAGTCAATTTTTTTATCCAGTCCTATCTCACCTATGGCAATAAGATCTCTGTTTTCTGTATAAAATTCCCCAAGCTTTTTGTATATGTCAAAGTGTGAGTCCTTTACATACCACGGATGAACTCCAACAGTATATTCTACTTCAGGGAAGTTTTTTGATATATTCTTTGATATATACCATTCATCAATTATAACTGAAGATGTTATTATTTTTACAACACCCTCTCTGTAGGCATCATTGAGCAATTTATGCAAATCGTCCTTTAGCTCTGGTGATTCAAGATGGCAATGTGCGTCAACTATCTTCAAAAGGCAATACCCTCTCTGTTTAAAAAACCTGCAACCTCATCCCTGTTTTCTATAAAGGTCTCAGCGTCTCCCAAGGATATAAAAAATTTATTCTTTCCTTCTGTTTCAAATTCAGATACAATAGAGCCATAGTGTTTACCACAGACAATGAGAAGTTCTTTGTCAGGGAATATGGTTAAAATATATTTGACGTGGCTAAGCTCGCTATCGTCCATTTCATTTATCTGGCGAAAGTCCATTATTATATTATCTGGCTCAAGGGTCTTTAAGAAGGCTCCAGAAAAAAGTTTTTTTCTTTCCATTACAGCAGCTTCTGATTTTAGAGTAAAGCGAAAGCTTATATATGTTGTAAATCCCTTTCTATCAATTATTATGTTGCCGGAATTTTTTTCCAGCAGTTCTTTTTTTGTTCTGGATTGAATAAGTGCAGATTTTATCTTGCCTCTAATGATAACATCGGATGTATTTTTTGCAATATAGTCTATGATCCCCAGTTTCATAGCAAGGAGAATATCCTCTTTTTTAGTTTTAGAGGAGTGCATTATTACTGGTATATTTTTAGTTGTTTCATTTTTTTTAAGCTCCCTCAAGACATCATATCCGTCCATGTCTGGCATCTCAATATCAAGAATAATGAGATCTGGAACTCCTGTTTCTGCAAGAGACAGCCCTGTTTTTCCATTGTTTGCAGTTATAATGTTGTGACCGTCTTTTTTCAATATATCTGAGGTTGCCTTTAGTACAACCTTCGAATCATCGATTATAAGTATTAGCCCTTTAACTTTTTCATCAAAATTCAAATCCTTAAGTGCAGGGTTTTTTTTCTCCTCAGCTTTTTTTTCTATATTAACAAGCAACCGCTGTATTGTTCTTATTACCCTTTCATCAGTAAAGGGCTTAACCATAAAGCCTGATGCTCCGTTATGGATTCCCTGTAATATATTCATCTCGTCGCTTTCAGAGCTTATGATGAGTATTCTGGCATTTTTATCTGCTTTTTTAATCTGTTGAATTGCCTCAATTCCATTGAGACCTGGCATATTAATATCCATTGTAACTAAATCAGGTTTGTAGACAAGATAAGCTCGCAAAGCCTCATCGCCTCGCTCGCATTGAGCGACTACGGTATGACCTGCAGATGTTATCAAATCCGAAAGTTTTTTTCTCATAAGCTTTGAATCATCTACGATCATTACCTTAGCCATATTCGCCTCTATTACTATTCCCCAATGATTTTCACAAGAACTCTCTTTGGTCTCTTGCCATCAAATTCTCCATAAAATATCTGCTCCCATGGACCAAAATCAAGTCTGCCACCTGTAATTGCTACAACAACCTCTCTGCCCATAATTGTTCTTTTTATATGAGCATCACCATTGTCCTCACCTGTGAGGTTATGTTTATAAGTGTCTATTGGTTCGTGTGGTGCAAGCCTTTCCAGAAAGGCCTCAAAATCTGAAAGCAAGCCGTTTTCGTTGTCATTGATAAAAACACTTGCAGTGATATGCATGGCATTTACAAGACATAAACCCTCCTGTATTGAGCTTTTTTTTACCTCTGCCTCAATTTCGTGAGTAATATTAATAAACTCACGTTTGCGCTTTGTGTTAAATGTCAGATATGCTGTATGTGATTTCATTGTAACCTCTTATTCCTTTAGTGCCATTGCTATTAATGTTACAGGATGTAAAACTTTATATTTAGTATTCATTTCAATTTGCATTGTGCATGTTTCACAATCTGTTATTACAAATTCAGGATTCGCATTATCAATAAGTTTAAATAGGGCAGAGCCTATTGCTTGTGATATTTCATAATTTTCATTTTTAAAACCATAGGTCCCTGCAATTCCGCAGCACTCAGAGTTTAAAATCACAAGTTCAAGTCCTGGTATTTTTTTTAAAACCCCCAGTGTATACATTACGCCGCCCATCCTCTCAAGATGACATGGTGAATGGTATGCTGCTCTTATCCCGAGAGGTTTCATCTTAGGAATATTACCCCGTGAAAATTCATCATATATAAATTTTGTAATGTAGTCAAGTCTTGAGATGTAGCCAGAGTTATCCATTTCTAAGAATTCTTTATATTCATGTAACAAAGCATAGGAACAGCTGGAGGATGTTGAGACTATTGGGGTTTCTGTTTTTGAGAGATGGGCAATATTAAATTTTGCATTTTTCTTTGCCTTTTCTATGTATCCATTTGCAATAAGAGGAACCCCACAGCATTTTTCTTTTACGATGTCCACTCCATAACCCATTGCGTTCATAACACGAATGAGATCCTGTCCCAGTGAATGATTGTTATAATTTATATAACAGCCGTGAAAAAAGGCAACACGCTTTTCAAAGGGCCTCTGCGTCTTTGAGATTTTTTTTTCATACAATTTTTTAAATGTCCCCTTAGCATAAGGCGGGAATTGTCTGGTAAAGGGGATTTTGAGAAATATGTGCATAAAGGCCCTGGTTATTTTCAGGTTTACAACAAAGTTTGTTATTGTTGATACAATAGTGGTTATGGAGCCAACTAAATCTGTTCGGCTCATAAAAAAATCTCGTGGTCTGAACCAGTGAATCTTAACATAGTTCCATTTTGCCTTTTGTATAATCTCTGCAATTTTGACATTTGATGGACATGCAATTTCACATCTTTTGCAGTTGGTGCAGTATTTAAGAGATGAGTCAACAAGTTCAGGATTTTTTATTCGCAATCTTTCTGCATCAGGGCCTGATTGTTTTGGTCCAGGGAAGAGATGAGTTGCCTGAGCTACAGGACAATACATTGTGCACACTGTGCATTTTATGCAATGGTCAAAACTTATATTTTCCAGCTTTATCATTTTTTTAAATCCTTTGCAATTAGTTCTGCGCATTTGTATGCTGAAGCAATGGCAACACCGCCACCGCAGCCTTCTTTAATGGGGTTGTATCCTCCAATTATGGCGCCAGCGCATAGGAGATTTTTTATTGCCTTGCCTTCTTTTGTTTTTGCGTTGAGATTTTTATCTGTAACAACTCCAAAGTTTAAGAAGGGATGGGATTTTTTGTCAAAGAAATTCTTACTATACCATTTATTTCTTGGATTAGTGCCATTTGTTGCAAGATCAAAAATTGTCTCACTGATTCCTTCCAATCTGCTTTGCAATCCACCACTAAAGAAACTTCCTGTTGCAAGGACATAATATTTTGACTTAATTTCTGATAGTCTTCCTTCATTGAGTGTTGAGATACTCTCCACCTCATTTTTATTTATTTTTCCAGATACTATTTTTTCCCCTGCAATATACTCTCCACCATAAGAAAAAAATCTGTCTTTGAGAGCATGATCAATTCTAAGTCCAAGAATTGACGGTGGCAGGGTAGGTATTTCGTATATAAACTTTCCAGTCATTGCCTCAAGCTTTTGCCTTATACTCTTATAGTTTTTTATTCCAATAAAGGCTGGTAGGGAAATAGCAACTGCATCACCTGCTGCTCTTTTGATTTCTTCTGCTATGCGTGGGAGATATTTTTCTGTTTCAAAAATTCTTGATATATCAATAGAGCGGAATTCATGAAGATTTTTCTCTGTTTTATGATAATATGGCAGAGAAATACTACCAACTGTTATTTCTATATCTTGAAAAATGGGATGATTTTTTATGTTGGCTGCGGTTTGCTCAGCATAGTAATCCCTGAATCCCTTAAAATTCAGTATGGCAATCTTGCCCTTTGACTTTATAATTTCCTTTCCCTTAGAGCTGTAAACGCTTTCCTGGGAAAGATATGTTGGTTTCACTGCCCCAAGGGGGGTAACACGGAAGTGATTATATTCACCGTTATTATTGAGGGGTATGTTATCACTGGCAAGCTCATCAATGAAAAAATCAATACTCTTTTTTATGGAAGATAGTCCTATCTTTGTATAGGGGTGCTCTTTATTTGATTTTATAAGATCTTTTATATACTCAAAGGGTTTTTTTACAATAGCTCCTTTTTCTGTATAACCTGCAAGGTCAATTGATCCTGAAGAGAAATGAAGAGAATTCATCCCTCCAGATATAATGACTGTATGCAAGCCTTCCTTTGCACATTTAATACCGCATGTAAGGCCCGCAAGTCCTCCTCCTATGATGACGCAATCATAAATCATTGCTTTAATCCTTTTTTGTTATTTTTCAAATTTGACATTCCAAAGAGTCCCTCATAGATCCAGTAGGTAAATTCTGATTCTCGAAGGCCATCTCCCCACAGAACTGGTTTTATTCCTTTCCATCGTTCCTCAAGAAAATCATTTAGAAGCTCTACAGAACCCTCCGGGGATGCCCCTCCATATTCATGGAATAGCCCTGAACCTCTGTATGCACAAAGCTCACCCTGACATGGGCCCATTCCTATCCTTGTTCGTCTCCGCAAATCAACAAGGTCGTGTACATTGAGTTTTTTTATTGCATATTCAATCTCACCCTCTGTAACCATTTCGCATTCACAAATGAGCCTGTAATTTTTTTTATCAGTTGTGAGTATGTTTCTTAGCCTCTGCCCATGACGATAAAAGGTTGACCCAACAACTGAGTCTGGGATTCCACTAAATTTTTTCATGGTTCTCCTGCTTGTGAATTTATGTTCACTGCCAGGTAGTGGGATTTTATCTGTTTTACACTTTGCCTTTACTCCGATTTTGCTGCACACAAGATCTGCTGTTTTTTCTGCCATGAGCCTGTATGTCATGAGCTTGCCACCAGAGATTGTTACAAGGCCATCAATACCATCTCTTTCTTTGTGGTCAATGAGAACAATACCACGACTTATATTACGTCCCTGTTTTTCCCCTGATACTGCAACAAGTGGTCTTACTCCACAATAGGCTCTTAATGCCCTTGTAAAGCGGACGTTGGGGATCATTTTCTCTCCATCGCTTAAAAGAACGTCTATTTCATCATCGTCGATGGTGTATTCATCTATTTTATCGTATGGTATTTCCTTTGATGTTGTCCCTATGAGAGAAACTGTATCACCTGGAACAATTATATCTCCATCTGCTGGGGGACGGCATCTATTTATTACAACTCCGTTTATGCGATAGTCAATTATGAGCATTGACCCCTTTGATGGAAACATTGGCAAATCAATTCCAGCAAGATTGCATATTTCTTGTCCCCATACCCCTGCTGCATTTACAACCATTTTGGCATATATTTCTATCTCTTCCCCATGAATGTTGCGGCACAATACTCCAATAATCTCTGTGCCCTTTTTGATTACAGAGACAACCTTTGTGTGTGTAAGAACCTTTGCACCTCTTTCAATTGCATCTAACATATTTGCAGATGTTAGTCTGAAAGGATCTATTGTCCCATCTGGCACTGTAATTGCAGAAAGTATATGGGGATTTAAGTTTGGTTCAAGCTGAAGAGCTTTTTTAATGCTAATCTCTTTTGCCGGTATTCCTGCATGCTTGCATCCATCAAGTAGCAGTGAGTGATAGGCAGGGTCATCCTCTGGTAGAGTAACAAATAGCCCTCCTGTATCTTCTATGCAGTGCCAGGCAATTTTTCTTAAAATTTGATTTTCTCTTATACACTCCTGTGCAGATTCAGGATCCTTTACAGCATACCTTGCTCCTGAGTGTAGCAGTCCATGGTTTCTTCCTGTTGCTCCTGATGCGATATCGTTTTTTTCTATTAAGATTGTTTTAACACCTCGCAGGGCAAGGTCTCGAATTGTCCCTGCACCAGTGGCGCCTCCTCCAATAACTATGACGTCAGTTTCCATTCTGTTCATCTTATGATGGTCCTTAGATTAAAATTTACAAATTTGGGATGTGATAGAACTAAAACAAGTAAATTTAAAAGTGTCTCTAAATAGTGTCAAATAATATTCAAAATTTCTGCAATATTAAATAATAAAAATCACTAAAAAATTGACAATTTTTGAGCTCTTTTGGTTAATTAACTTAGAAAGGGAGTGTATAGTGAAATGATTCTTGATAAGGTCAATTATCCTGCAGATATAAAAAAACTTTCTCTTGTGGAACTTGAAGAATTGGCCAGAGAGATAAGGCATTACATGCTTCAAGTTGTCTCAGAAACAGGTGGTCATCTTGCCTCATCCCTTGGTGCAGTTGAGCTGACAATTGCTCTTCATTATGTATTTAATACTCCAGAGGATAAAATAATCTGGGATGTTGGCCATCAAGCCTATTCTCATAAAATACTTACAGGTCGAAAAGAAAAGTTTAAAACAATTCGTCGTTTTGGCGGCTTGAGTGGATTCCCCAAAAGAAAGGAATCTCCCTATGACAGCTATGATGTTGGGCACAGTAGCACAAGCATCTCCCTTGCAGTGGGAGAGGCTGCAGGTAGAGATCTCCTGCAGA
The DNA here is from genome assembly GCA_002069965.1 of Spirochaetes bacterium ADurb.Bin218. Classification (GTDB taxonomy): domain Bacteria; phylum Spirochaetota; class UBA4802; order UBA4802; family UBA5550; genus UBA5550. The sequence goes on from MWCI01000021.1 coordinate 39,263, forward strand.
GGGATTATAAGATTGTTGCTGTAATAGGAGATGGTTCCCTTACTGGAGGAATGGCCTTTGAAGGTTTGAATCACCTTGGGCATATTGGCAAGGATGTAATAGTTGTTCTTAATGACAATGAACAGTCAATTTCAGAAAATGTAGGTGCTCTTTCTCGTTACCTTACAGAGATGATCTCTGGCAGTTTATATAATACGTTTCGTAAAAAGTCTATGAAATTCGTCAAAGGTATTCCTATCATTGGAAAGCCTATATTTGAATTTGCCTACAGAGCAATAGCATCTTTTAAAAATTTTATTATCCCCGGTCAACTCTTTGAAGATATGGGGTTGCGTTATTTTGGTCCTGTTGATGGCCATAATCTTTCTGAGCTAATAAAGATTTTTGATAGAGTAAAGGATATAAACTCAGGGCCAAAGCTGGTTCACGTTTTAACAAAGAAAGGCAGGGGATTTGTCCATGCAGAAACAGATCCCTGCACTTTCCATGGAACAGGTCCTTTTGATATTGAAACAGGCCATAGCAAAAAGAAAGGTGGTGAGGAATCCTTTTCCTCTGTGGTAGGGCGCACTTTAGCTCATATTGCAAAGCTGGATGATACGGTTGTGGCTGTTACTGCTGCAATGAAAGAGGGAACAGGTCTTGCTGTCTTTGAGGATGTTGCACCAGATCGGCTTTTTGATGTTGGGATAGCAGAGCAACATGCTGTAACTTTTTCTGCTGCAATGGCGTCATCTGGATTAAAACCCTTTGTGTCAATATATTCTACATTCTATCAGAGGGCATACGATCAGATAATTCATGATGTTGCAATTATGAATCTCCCTGTTAGATTTTTAATAGACAGGGCAGGTATTGTAGGTGATGACGGAGAAACTCACCATGGACTCTTTGATATATCGATGTTTAGAAACGTCCCAAATATTGAATTTTTTGCTCCATCAAATGGAGAGGAACTTCGTAATGCAATTTACTATGCCTGGAATAGAAATGATGGCCCTACTGCAATAAGGTATCCGAGGGGAAGTTCATTGACTATTGGACTTGATGTTACAAAGGCTGGAAGCTTTTTCCCTGGAAAAGCAAAAATACTTTCTAAGGGTAAAGATGTTGCCATAATTGCTGTGGGTGATATGCTTGGCGTAGCAATCAAGACAGAGGAAATTCTAAAAGCCAAGGGAATTGAGGCAACTGTAATAAATCTTCTTTCTATTAAACCCCTTGATACAGAGACTATAATTGAAGCAATAAAAAGCTGTAGAGGGTTCATTACAATGGAGAATGGCTATATAAATGGAGGAATAGGAGAGCACATATATTCACTTTTACCAGCAGAATTGTGTGTAAAAAGGCTTTTTGCCTGTGGATTTCCCGATGTATTTGTAACTCATGGAACATTTGATGAATTGCTTCGCGAGTATAAATTAGATCATAGCTCAGTTGCACAGAGAATTGAAGAATCTCTAAGGGATAGGTGAGATTAAACTCATAATTTTTCATGATTAAAGCTATGCTTAAACATTGGAGGAGATGGATTTTTTCGCAAAAAACTCTTTCATTCTGGCTAATCTCAAGCCTTGCTGCTGCATCTTTATTTCTGTTTATTACCAGAGATGATAGCACAAATGATGAATTAGCAGAGAATCTCCCAAAAGTTGAAGAAGAAAGAATCCGCTATGGCAATGATCCTGTGCCTTTTAAAGAGATTTGGGGCTATATGCTCAGAGGCGAGGAAAAGTCATTTAAAGGGACTGAGCCTGTTACTGATATTTTTTATTTTAGCTGTGATGTTAACAGTAAAGGAAGAATTAATATAAACATTAAACCTCCTAAATTGCCAAAACTTGATGGCAAGAGGCGAAAAGTTCATATTGTAATATCTGAGCTTGAAAATTATTCTTTGATGCAAAGAGTTTTGAGATCAGATTCTTCCCTCAGGGATTATTTAATTGATGATATACTTGAGGTGGCAGAAAAATTTGATGGAGTTCAGATTGATTTTGAGTCTGTTCCCTTTGGCAGTGCTGCTGATTTTCATAAATTTTTATCAATTATAAAGCTTGGCCTTGATAATGGCAAGATTTTGTCAGTTGCACTTCCTCCAAGAAGGAGATCTGTTCCAGGGGATCCTTACGATTATAAAAAAATTTCAGAAATAGCAGATAGAGTTTATGTAATGGCCTATGATCAGCACTGGAGCATAAGCAATCCAGGACCTGTAGCCTCTCTTTCCTGGTGCAGGGACATTGTCAGGTATGCTGCAAAGACAATCCCGGAATCAAAGCTTGTTATGGGCATTCCTTTGTATGGAAGGGCATGGTATGACAGAAATAGCAGTTGTGCCATTATGGCAAAACATGTTCCAATTCTTTTAAATAGAAAAACAGCAATAAGCCAGTGGACCTTTGAATATGGCCTTAAGATATCCTTCAGTGATTCCAGAGATATTATTTTTTATGATGATATTCAGGCCTTAAGGGAAAAGTTCTTTCTTTACAAAAGGTATGTTGATTCCATTGGTTTTTGGCGTCTTGGCATGGAAGAAAGAGCTTTATGGAATGAGATTTCTTTGAATAAAAATTTTTAGTAACCTTTGTGTAGTTTTTTTTGGGGATTTTTGATCCGATAATTATTTAACATAGCTTTGAGTTTTAGCACTAAATATAATTATATTTTGTATGAATAATTTTTTATAATGGAGCAAAAGGTGAAGTGTATAATAAAAATGATTTTAATTTCCTTAGCAGCGCTTTTCATTGATTATTCTGTTATGGCAAATATTGCAAGAGCAGAGGATTCAATTCAATCTGCTGTGGAATTCAAGGAAGTCTGGGGATACCTCATGCGTGGGGAGGAGAAGTATTTTGATGGGAATGAGCCAGTTACAGATGTATGTTACTTTGCCTGTGGTGTTAGCAATAGTGGTAGAATAAATACTAATGTCAATCCTCCATCAATCCCTGAACTGAATGGGCAAAAGCGGAGAATCCACATAGTGATTGCAGATTTAAATGGATACCAACTTATGAGGAAAGTTCTTAATCCTCAAAATAAAGAGAGAGATTTGCTTGTTGCTGATATAATTGAGGTCTCAAAAAAATTTGATGGGGTGCAGATAGATTTCGAGGCAGTATCTAAAGAGGATGCTGCAAATTTTCATGAATTTTTAAGCAAAATAAAAGAAGGTCTTGAACCAGATAAGATATTTTCAGTTGCCTTACCTGCAAGGGTTTCTTATATTGAAAATGATGCCTATGATTATGGAAAGATTTCGGGAATTGTTGACAAGGTGTATATAATGGCCTATGATCAACACTGGAGCACAAGCAAACCTGGACCTGTAGCCTCTCTTTCCTGGTGCAGGGACATTGTCTCCTTTGCGAAGGAGTTTATACCTGTGGATAAGCTTATTATGGGCATTCCTCTTTATGGAAGACTGTGGGAAGAGCGCTACATAAAGGGGAAAACCGTGAAGGTGGTTGAATACAAAAAAGTAAAGGGTAGCAATAAAAAAACTAAGGTAAAAAAAGTTGTAAAAACTGTTAAAATACCACCAAGAGTAGAAAAATTTAGCAAGTCTGTGAAAACAAAGCATCTTCCAGAGATAGCTTCCTCAAAGAAATGGAAACATGACTATTCCATAGATAAGGGTCTGTGTATAAAAAAAGATGATAGGCACTATTCTGCTGTTCTATATTGTGACGATCTTACTGCTATTAAAGAAAAATTTTTACTCTACAAAGAACATGTTCAGTCAATAGGATTCTGGAGATTGGGCATGCAAAGCGATGAACTATGGAGGGAAATTACTGTATCACAATAAAATTTTTTAGAGGGAAATTATGCAATGGGAAAGCAGGCTATCTATAGGAATAAAACAGTTTGACGAGCACCACAAAGAGCTTATACGCATAATTGCAGAGCTGCGTAATTCTAAAAATAGTGGCGAAAGCCATGTATATTTAAAAAATTTGCTTTTTGAGCTTTTGAGTTATACAAAATATCATTTTACAGCAGAAGAAAGGATGATGGAAAAACATCATTATCCTGAATTTGAAAAGCATAAAAAGGAACACGTTGAGCTTACTGAGCAGGTTGAGTATTTTCTGGATAGATACTCCTTGGGAAAAACAGATCTTGATGAGGAGATATTTGAGTTCTTAAAGAAATGGCTTTTTGAGCATATTCTGGAAACAGATAAGAAAATGGGAGAATATCTTCATATAAGAGGTGTGGAATAAATTAAAGAACCTTTAGGCCAATGAGGCATATATCATCATTAAAGGTATCGCCTTTGCGAAAGTCAATGAGAGATTTTAATATATGGCTTAAAAAATCCTTTATATTGGCATCTGGAATTTCTTTTAATACTTCCATAAATTTTGTATTCTCAAAGGTTTCTCCCTTATCATTTATGCACTCTGTAACTCCATCTGTGTAAAACAAAATTCTGTCCCCTGGTTTTAGTTTTATATCTTTTTTTTCTATAAAAATGTCCCTGTTTACTCCAAGCAAAGGTCCTTCGCACGCAAGAGCTACTGGCTCCTCTGAATTCCTGAGAAGAAATGGTAAATTATGGCCACCACGGGAAAATGTGAATGTTAGATTTCCTGTATCTATTACTCCATAAAAGGCAGTAAAGAATATGTCCAGTCCAAGTTCAATAATTCTGTTGTTTATATAATGCAAAAGCTTTGCTGGATCTTTTTTTAAAACTCCTGCAGAGTTAATTGTGGCTTTTAAGATTCCAGTAACAAGGGCTGCATGAATACCATGGCCATTGACATCTCCTATAAAAATACCAAGTAATCCTCTATCCTTAAACTTTATAAAAGAGTATATATCGCCACCAACATGTATTACTGGTTTATATATAACATGAGTTTTTAGCTCTGGAATTTCTACATAGTCATTTAAAAAATTTTTCTGAATGGCCTTTGCAAGCTTTAAATCTTTTTCTGTTTGCAATTCTCGTTTTTTAAGTTCCTCCTGCTGCTGCTGTATTGTTTCAAAAGAAATTTTTAGCTGCTCTGTCATTCTATTGAAGGCCTGAGAAAACTCCCCCAAAAATTCAATCCTTTGATTTAGATCCCCTGAGGCAATTTTTTTTGTTTTCCATGTAAGATGATTTAAAGTGGATTCCAGGTTCATTAAGGCATTGTAAATTTTGAGCTTGCTCTTTGGCAATGGTGCAGAGAGATTGCCACTTGATATTGACTCTATGTAGTTGCTATAGATTTCTATTTTTTCTAAAATTTCGGTAATAACATGAAGTAAATCTGAAATTTCAGGTGATGAGTTTTCTGGAAAACAAAGGGAGCTTAAGTTTTCACCATTATAATATTTACGCAGAAGTTCTGTTATTTTCAAAATAGTTTCAATTTGCAGGTTTTCTGTTGCCATAAAGCTATGCCTTTGATATAACAAATCTGCAAACACGGTCTCCGGTGCACCAGCAGTCTGTTTCCTTCACAGTAAAATTTATTTTTGTGTGACTATATAAAATGCCACTCAAAAAGCCCTCGTCAAAGGTGCATATAACTTCATCACACACCGGGAGTCCTGAGCAATCCAGATCCTCTGCTATTGTAATAACTGCAGACATATTTTCTTCATCAAGCGTTTCAACTCTAAGTATTCCAATTTTATGTTCTATTAGCACTTTCTCTAAAATATCAAAAAGAAAAGCAAAATCCCCATTGCAGGAGATTTTATTTTTATAAAATTCACTCCCTGCTATAAATCCAGCATTAAAAAATATTTTATCAGTTGCCTCCACACCAAATTCAGATATAAGTGCATCTCTTATGGTATATTGCATAAGCCTGTAAATATCCACACCGACGTCATTGCCAAGGTTGGGTCTTCCAGAGGATATATCCCCGATCATATTCCAGCTAAAAATTGAATTTTTTCTCTCCTCTTTAAACATCTTAACAGAACCTCTTTAAAAGAATGGTTTTTAGTATAAATATAATATCTGATAATAGTCTTTAAGTCATTTAATTGGGTCAAAAATTAAAAATTTTTCAGTAATTATTACTAAATATAATTTTTAACTAAAAAATTTTTTAACTCTTTCAATAAAATTTTTTTTATTATAAAATTTATATATATTTAATTTTAGCTAAAATTCTATGGAAAATCAATGGTGACCTTTGTTATAATAAATATTTTACTGCTTGTAACACTTATAGCTTTTCTTATAATAAAAATAAAAAGCTATGGGAGGTCATCTTTTTATAGAGCTTTGCACATTAAGGGTACGTCCCTAATTTAGTTGAAATTCATAGCGGTTACCCAAGATTTATGCTTTAGGATAATAAAAATCA
>MWCI01000022.1 GCA_002069965.1 Spirochaetes bacterium ADurb.Bin218
GACTTTTAATGGAGAAAGTAAAAAAAGAATTGGGCATCCTGCTCCTTTCCCTATTGAATTGCCTTATAGGTGTATTAAGTTGTTTAGTTTTATTGATGATATTATATTTGACCCTTTTGCTGGTAGCGGAACTACTTTAATAGCAGCAAACAATACGAACAGGTATTCTGTTGGGTTAGAGATAGATTTAAAATATTGTGAACTAGCAAAACAGAGAATAATCAATGAAACTGGTATGTTATTTTAGAGAGATAAGTTATGAATAATAGTAAAAGTATAAGTGATTTAATAATTGAATATTTTAAAAAACACCCAAATAAAGATTTATCACACGGACCAGTTGTTGATTGGGTAGAAGAAGAATATAAAAAAATATATGGAAGAAAACCAAGGGATACATGGAGAGCTATAAGGAAATTACATCAAGAAGGATTTTTAATTAAAGTAAAAAAAGGAGTATACAAATATGATCCTGGTTATGTTTCAAAAAAAGAATTTGATGATTTTACATCTGAGCTAAAAAGACTTATTCTTGAAAGAGATGGCTATAAATGCGTTATTTGTGGAAGAACTGAAAAAGAAGGCTATGAACTTCATGTTGACCATATCTTGCCTAAGGATAAAGGAGGAAAAGCAACTTTAGAAAATGGGCAAACATTATGCTCAATATGTAATTTTCGAAAGAAAAATTATAATCAAACAGAAAGTGGCAAAAAAATGTTTATTAGATTATGGGAAACTGCTAAAAGATTAGGAGATGAAAAAACTCTGAAATTTTGTGAAGAGATTTTAAATACCTATGAAAAGTATAATATTAATGGTCATATTGAATGGAAAAAAGATGAATAAAATGAATGCAGCTAACAGCGGCTATGCAGTTCGGGCGGAGTACCGCCCTCGCCCAAATTGCCCTACGCTTCGGGCAACTTCGCATAGCCGCGAAACGTTAGACGAAAAAACGCTATACTATTGGAGCTAATAAATGTCTTTTCTAAAAAAATATAAATTTGATCCAGAGATGAGTTTAAAACATTTTATTTCATCATCTTACCTGAAAGATTCAAACGAATTTCTATGGATGGTAGAACATTTGAAGGATTCAGAATTTATGAATAGTATGAGTTTTCGTTGCAAGGTTTTTACTTTGATTCTTTTTTCAGTTGAGTGTTCTTTAAAAAGCCTAGTCATAAGTTCATCTACTTATACTCAAAAGGCAGAAATACTTTATACAAAAAATAAATCACATGATGTGGTTAAACTTTTTAAAAATGTACAACAACAACTTTATGGCAAAATAAAATTTATAAATAAAAATGAACTTAAACTTCTTGAAGATGCTCATAAACTTGGTGTAAATGTCAGATACAATATCGATGTAAATTATATTTCATTTTATAGCTCATTTATTGAAAAAATATATGGAACTGATTTATTAGAATCAACTGTTGGAGGTGAATGGTTGGTAGATTTTTGGGGTTTATCAAAAAAACTATTTACCATTGCGGATAAATCGCATAAAAGATATTTAAGTAAATATTCGATGCTCACTGGTGTACATATTGAAAATCATGATAAACGAATCAATGAATTTGCAATAAATATTGGGTTGAAAAAATAGCGTTACTTCGCTTAACAGCGGTGGTGCGCTGCGCTAGGAGTACCTCGCTTGGCCTTACTTCGACAGGCTCAGCATAAGTCGGCACATCGCGCAAAAGGCCGGCGACGTCGTGTAAGCAAAACATCATATGAAACTGCCAATTTTAGATTTGCCTCATCTTTCAAGCATCTTTTTCCAGTTATATATCATTTGATTCGATAAACCCATATTTCTGGATACTTTCAAAATACTCCTATTCTCTAAGCGATAATAACTTATTTAGCACTGGTTCTTTAAATCTCTTACTGTATTTCATCGTCATTTCCTCGTTATTTCAGGTTATAATTATTTTAGCACGTATAGCTTACGGTTATTTATAAATCCAAAATTTTATAAAAAATTGATGGAAAAAGAAATAGTCTTAGTAAAAAATGGAGATAGTTTATAGGAGACTATTTCAATGATTGAGCTTATAAATGTTAGCCTTGATATTTATGGCAGTAAAAGAAGAATTCTCAGTAACATAAACTGGCATGTAGAGGATGGCCAGTGCTGGGTGCTTTTTGGACGAAATGGCTCTGGCAAAACAAAGCTTTTGGAGATTGTCAATGGCTTTATATTCCCCACAGAGGGAGAGGTCAGGAGGTTTGGCAAGCCAGCTATTGGAAGTGATATAAGGGAAATTCGTAAGCGTATTGGATATATAAGCTCTGTAATAAGAGATATGTTTAATCCTAATGAAAAGGTAATTGATACAGTATTAAGTGGTTTATATTCCTCAGTTGGTTTATACAGACATCCAACTAAATCCGAAAAGGAAAAGGCTTTTGAGCTTATTGAGAGAGCTGGCCTTGGTGGAAGAGAACAGGATTCCATAAATCATCTATCTGATGGAGAAAAGCAAAAGATACTTATGCTGAGAGCTTTAATAAATGATCCTGATCTTCTTATATTAGATGAGCCCTCTACAGGTCTTGATATTGTTGCAAGGGAAGATTTTTTGCAGCTACTTAGCTCCATTACCATGGAGAGAGAGCATTCTGTGATATATGTCACTCATCACGTTGAAGAGATTACTCCGCTTTTTAAAAATATTTTTATTCTCAATGATGGTGAGGAATTTTTTAAAGGAGAGATTGACAGAGCTCTTTCAATGAATGTATTTTCATCTCTTTTTGGAAGGAATATAGAAGTATTCAAAAAAGGCGATAGGCTCTATGCTCAGCTAAATTAAACCATAGAGCCACCTATACCACTGCAAATATTATATATCTGACTTATTCAAAGAACTCCCTGAGCTTTGATTTAAAGGAGTCAAATCCCACTTCTTTTAAAGCCTCAATGAGGGCTGTTCCTGTTATAAATCCATCAGAGTAGTTTAAAGCCATTTTTGCATCCTCTTTGCTTTTTATGCCAAAGCCTGTTACCACTGGAACATTTGAAAGAGATGTTGCTTTTTTCAATATTGATACTGTTTCATCTTCCATTGTAAATTTTGATCCTGTTATTCCCCTCATTGAGATAAAATAAATAAAGCCCTTTGCCTCTGAGGTGATCTCCTCTAAGGACTCCTGCGTGCTTTCTGGCGTAAGAAAGTTTATCAAAGCAATATTATCATCAAGATTCAATTGCCTTATAAAGCTCTGCTCACAAAAAGGGACATCTGGCAATATAAGCCCTTTTATATTTACCCCTGTGCAAAAATCATTAAAATCCTTCATATTCATGTTGTATATAAGATTTGAATAAGTCATAAGGTAGATATCTTTGGATTTATCTGAGTGCTCTCTTATATATTCAATGCTTTTTGAGATTTCTGCAAAGCCTTCATTTTTTTCTATCATAAACTGTGCAGCATCTGAAATCACCTCTCCATCTGCAATTGGATCGCTAAAGGGTATTCCTACTTCTATAAAATCAAAGTATCTAAGACCCTCAAGTGCAGACTTTATAAAGGTCTCTCTGTCGGGATAGTTCCCCATAAGATAAAATCCGTTATATTTATTTTTCATAGATCAAACTCCTTCTCTACTATAGGCATATCCTTGTCTCCTCTGCCAGAGAGGTTTACTAAAACTTTTTTCCCCCTGAAGCGATCTTGATTTGCTATGACATATCCAAGTGCGTGGCTGCTTTCCAGAGCAGGTATTATCCCCTCGGTCATTGTTAGTTCTTTAAATGCTGAGAGTGCCTGGTCATCAGTGCATGTTACATATTGCGCTATCCCTTTTTCATGGAAGTAGCTGTGCTCTGCCCCCACTGCTGGATAATCAAGGCCGGCGGATATTGAATGGACGGGTAAAACGTTTCCCTCTTTTGTCTGCAGAAGATATGTATGGTTCCCGTGAATAATTCCCGGCCTGCCATAGTTGAGTTTTGCGCTGTGCTCCCCCTCCTTTGGAGATATTCCTCCTGCTTCAACTCCAATTAGTTTAACTCCCTCTATATCTTTAAAGTGTGCAAAGATCCCTGCAGCGTTGCTACCACCTCCCACTGCTGCAATTACATAATCAGGGTATACTCCTGCTGCATCAAGTATCTGCAATATTGCTTCTTTGCTTATTACAGATTGGAAATCACGAACAATCATCGGGAAAGGGTGCGCCCCCACAACAGATCCTATGAGATAATGGGTATTCTGGCATGTTTTTACCCAATCCCTCATAGCTGCATTTATTGCATCTTTTAGGGTTTTGCTTCCTGAGTCCACGGCTGTTACCTTTGCACCAAGAAGTCTCATTCGCTTTACATTGGGAGACTGGCGCTCCATGTCTGTTCTGCCCATAAAGACCTCACATTCCATTCCAAGGAGTGCAGCCACTGTTGCCGTTGCAACTCCATGCTGGCCTGCACCTGTCTCTGCAATAAGACGACTTTTACCCATATACTTTGCAAGCAGTCCCTGCCCGAGGGCGTTGTTAAGCTTATGTGAGCCTGTATGCACCAGATCTTCCCGCTTTAAATATATCTCAATTCCAAATTTTTCAGATAACCTTTCTGCAAAATACAAAGGGGTTGGTCTTCCCGCATAAGTAGAAAGAAGTGAGTTGAGAGTTTTTTGCATTTTATCATCTTTTTTAAAATGATTGTATGCCTCTTCTATTTTATTTAGAGTTTTAGTAAGAGTCTCTGGCACAAATCTACCGCCGAATCTTCCAAAATATCCTCTGCTATCAGGTAATGCTGTCATTTTCTGCCTCCTTAATCTTTAGCAGTAATTGTATAATTTTTTCTCTCGATTTAACCCCAGGGGAGATCTCTATTCCAGAGGAGAGATCAATTCCAAAGGGTTTTATTTTGCTTATGATAGATGATACATTTTCAGGGTTTATTCCACCTGCAATTATAAGATTTTTTTTAAAAGTGCAATTATTTAAGAGAGCAAGATCAAAAGTTTTCCCTGTGCCGCCAAAGCTCTGCTGATCAAAGGTATCCACAAGAATAAAGTCTGCCTCAGAGTCTATCCTTTCTTCAAATCCTGAATCCTTAATCCTGAAGCATTGAATTATTGGGAGAAATCCCTGCAGGGCTCTGGCAGTCTCTATATTATAAAGCTGCAGCATATCCAGGGATGCTCTCTCTGCAATTGCTTTGATTTCATCAACAGTATTATCAACAAAGACTCCTACTTTTAGAAGAGAGCTTCCTGCAATATTTCCCAGTTCTCTGGCTTTTTCTGCAGAGACATATCTAAGAGATTTTTTGTAGAAGATGAATCCTATAGCAGAGACTGGAAGATCTGCTACAAATTTAACATCCTCTTCTTGAGTAAATCCACAAAGCTTAACAAACATTTTTAAGCTCCCTTATAAAAATTTCAGGGGATCTGCTTTTCATCAAAGCGCTTCCGATAAGAAAATTGTTTATTTTGCCTTTTTGTTTTATAAAGAGTAAGTCCTCCTTATTTTCTATGGCGCTTGCGCTTATTGTTTCAATTTCTTGTGGAATTTTTTTCATAACATCAAGGCCCTGGGCAAAATCAATTCTTAGACTCTCCAGATCTCTCATATTGATCATTATTATCTCTGGATCTATCTTTAATGCTTTTTTTAGATCATCATTGGATGTAACCTCCACAAGAGGTGCAAGACCTATAGAGGTTGTGTAATCATATAGTTCCTTTAAATCTAACAGAGACAGAGCCCTTGCTATAAGGAGAATAATGTCTGCACCGCATATAAAGGCAGCATCAATTTGCTCCTTATAAAATACAAAGTCTTTACATAAAATAGGTAGATTTACATTTACAGAGAGATCCCTTATAGAATGGTAGCTTCCACCAAAAAATTTTTCTTCTCCCAGGATGCTTATAGCACAGGCTCCTCCTTTTATATAGGAGTTAATTCTCTCTTCATCTGCAATCTCAGTATTAAATGCCCCATGAGATGGTGAGCTCTTCTTTATTTCTGCTATTATATTTATATTGTCTTTAAAAATTTCTTTAAGACCAAAAATAGGCCGAAGTCTTTTATAGCGTTTGACAATAGAGACCATATCTGGCAGCTCACCTTTTTTTATTTCCCTCATCAGGGACAGAGAAAATTTATTCATTATCCATTCTCCCTGAGGCACTTGAGCTTTTTTAAAACCTCACCTGATATTATTAGTTCTAAGGCTTTGCCAAAGGATGTTGAAATATCATTTTGAGGATTATGAGCAAACATCGCCACTGCACTATTCATTGCAAGGAGTTTAGCAAGAGGTGTTTCATGGCCACAGGATATAATCTCCTCAAAGAGTCTTGCGTTTTCCTCTGCACTCAGTCCCTTTGGTATCTGCAGTGCCTCTTCTTTGCTTATAAATTTTTCAGGGCTAAAAAGTTTTTTTTCACTTCTGTCTCCTTCTATTTCGTAAAGCAATGTTGGCTCATAGGGAGATATCTCATCCATACCGTCAAGAGATGAATAGACAATAGCTCTTTCAAAGTCGAGAGCTCTGACAGCTTCTGCATAAACAGGAAGGAGCTCATGACTAAAGAATCCAATAGCCTGTCGCATTGTTCCTGCTGGATTTGCAAGAGGCCCAAGATAATTGAATATAGTACGTATCTGTAGTTTTTTTCTTACAGGTGCAGCAAATTTCATAGCTGGATGATAATTAGGTGCAGCCATGTATAAAAAATTGTGATTTTTAAAATACGCAACAGCCTCCTGCCCTGTCAAGTTTACTGGAATCCCAAGGGCTTCATAAAAATCAGTGGAGCCGCTTTTGCTGCTCATTGATCTGTTCCCATGCTTTGCCACAGGGATGCCATAGGCTGCAAGTATTATTGCAACAGATGAGGATATATTGAATGAGTGGGAATTGTCTCCCCCTGTTCCGCAGGTATCAAAAATTTCATTATTGTCAAGGGTAAGCCTTTGGCTGAAGGCTCTCATTGATTTTGCAGCACCCATAATTTCCTCTGGTTTTTCCCCTCTCATCCTCATTGCAACAATTAAGGCACTAAGCTCAATTTCTGATAAATTCCCAGAAAATAAATCTATAAAAAGCTCTTCGCTCTCTGATGATGAAAGGGTTTTCCCATCTACTATCTTTGAAAGAGATATTGCCGGGGATATTTTTTGAGAATTTTGCACCTTTATTTCCATTACTTTCCTCCTTTAAGTAAAATAAAAAGCCACGGTTTTCCGCGGCCTTTATTGAAAATAAAAACCGCAGGGGGTTGTCCGCCTGCGGTATATGATCATAAAAATACCTCGGCGGACAGCTATGTAAGTTGCCACCACCAGAGATTTATGGTTCTAAAAATTTTATGATTTTTTGTTTCTATCATGTTTCTATATATAGAAACATGATAGTTTTTTGTCAAGATTTTTTATAAAATTTTTTAAATAAAATTATAAATTATCCTTCTATACAGAAGGAACAGGAAAAGGGTTTATTTCCAGGAAGCAAATATCTGGAAATAATTTTTGGGGATATTAAAAAAAATTTACTTTGACTTTTTTTAAAAAAGCTTAAATATATTCAATACCCTAAACTATGGGAAAGCAGAGTGATTAGATTAAAAAGACTCTGGCATATAATTTCAGCAAATAAATAAAGAAATATAATTAAGGTCATTGAAAAAATTATATCAAGAGGAAGATAATGAGCAGAAACTTTGTGGATTATGATTATAGAATAAACACTATTTTAGATGTTTTTTACAGCAATGCACTTAAATATAAGGATAAAGTTTTTCTTAAGAAAAGAGAAATTTCTGGATGGAAAGACTTTACATGGAAGGAGACTCTTGAAAAAGTAGAAGCTCTGGCATCTTATCTAATTAAATGTGGCATTAAAAAAGGTGATATTGTTGCTATATATTCATCAAATAGGCCGGAGTGGGTAATTGCAGATCTTGCTGTATTGATATCTGGAGCAGTGGATATTGCCTTTTATGATCATAGCTCCACTTCAGAGGTTATTCAGCTTCTAAATGATTCAAAGGCATCACTCTGTTTTTGCGATGATAGAGACAGGTCTTTTTCTTTGCTTTCTCAAAGGGATAAGTTACCATTTCTAAAAAAAATAATTGCCTTTGATGATAATGCTGTAGATAGCGGTGCAATTGCATTATCTCATGCAATTGCAGAGGGCTCTGCAAATTTAAAAGCAGAAGAGATCAAAAATATAAGAAGCTCCATCAAGGGTGATGATCTGATGACTGTCATTTATTCCTCTGGAAGCTCATCACAGCCTCAGGGGGTGATGTTAACTCACAAAAATATAATGTTTACGGTTTCGAAATTCACAATGAGACAAAACCTCCCTGAGGGCCTTACTTCCATTTCTATTTTACCTCTTGCACATGTTTCTGAAAGATTGATGGGATATTATTCTGTTATGCTTGATGGTGGAGTCATTTGTTTTTCTACAGGATTAAATTCTTTTATCAATGACTGCATTGAGGTAAAGCCAAATTATGGCGTGCTTTGCCCTTATATATTGGGGAGTATATATAATAGCTTTATGTTAAAGCTAAAAGGACTTCCAGCTTATAGACAAAATTTTGTTAAAAAAAGTCTTACTGCTGCAATGGAAGTAGAGCAATTTTATCTTGCAGGGAAGTCACTCCCACTGTTTTTAAGATTTAAATACTTTTTATTAAACAGATTAGTCTTCTGGAAGTTGAAGAGAGCCCTTGGCCTTCACAGGGCTATTGCCTTTATCTCCACAGGGACATCCCCTGTTTATGAGGTAAAGAGTTTTTTCTGGGGTCTTAAAATTCAGCTAAGAGATGTTTATGGCTTAACAGAAACCTCTGGAGTTTTAAGTGCAGAGGGATTACCTTCTATTATGGCTTTAAAATCTGATGGCTCTATACCTCCTTTCCCTGAAACCGAGATTAAGATTGTCAATGATGAGGAGATCCTTGTAAAGGGGCCACAGATTATGAAGGGGTATTTTAATAGACCATATGAAACTGAGCAAATATTTAATAAAGATGGATTTTTAAAAACTGGTGATAAGGGAACTATTGATAAGTATGGCTATTTGAAGATCATAGAGAGAAAAAGTGATATAATAATAACCGCCAATGGGAAGAAGATAACCCCTCAAATTATTGAAAATAGCTTTGCATCTCACCCAATGATTGATCATATTTTAATAGTAGGTGATGGGAAAAAATATCTTGGTGCCTTAATTTTCCCAAATTTTAAAAATCTATATCCCTGGGCTGAGTCAAAAGGCATGAATACAGAATCTGCAGAAAAATTGCTAAGGGAAGGTGCGATTTTAAACAAATACCAGAGGATAATTGATAAGCTCAACAGAAGCTTTTGTCAGATTGAGCCTATAAAAAAGTTTATATTGGTTCCACAGGAACTGCTTCCAGGGGGGGATCTTACGCCTTTATATAGTATTAAGCGAAAAGCTGTAATGGCTAAATACAAAGACTTAATTGATTCACTCTTTGTTGAATAACTCTGCTAATTGAAATTTGCTTTAAAATTATCTTGACCAGCTTTAGCCTCTCCTGTAAATGAGAGGTATATTATTAAATTCAAGGTGGTATATGAAGGATTACAAAAAGGAATTCATTGAGTTTTTGCTTGATATGAAATCTCTTAAATTTGGAGAATTTACTTTAAAGTCTGGAAGGCTTTCTCCATATTTTCTCAATACAGGCATGCTTTATACAGGAGAGTCTGTAAATAAACTGGGGAAATTTTATGCAAGTGCAATAAAGGATAATATAGCTCAGGATTTTAATGTGATCTTTGGACCTGCCTATAAGGGAATACCTCTGGCTATTGCAACTGTAAACTCACTTTTCAGTGATTTTAATATAAATGTTAGCTATTCCTTTAACAGAAAAGAGGCGAAGGACCATGGAGATATGGGCCTCATTGTGGGCAAGCCTCTTGGCGCTGATGATAAGGTCATTCTTGTTGATGATGTGATAACTGCAGGGACTGCAGTGAAAGAGTCTATGGAAATACTGAGAAACAACGGCAACCCTTCTCTTATTGCTGTCATTGTATCTGTTGACAGAATGGAAAAAGGAACTGGAGAAAAATCAGCTATCGGAGAGCTAAGAGATTCAACAGGCATAGAATTTTTTCCAATAGTTAATATCCTTGATATTATGGAATTTTTGAGGGATGAAACTAATTGCTTAAAATATAATATAGACAAAAACATGCTTGGAAAAATGGAAGACTATAGAAGCAAGTATGGTGTTCAGTGATTCTTTTAAGTGATAGGCTTTTAAGCAGTGAATCTCAGTGCCCTTATCTTCCAGATAGGCTCTGGCGATTTGCTTTCTTTTTTGCCATAGGGGTATCAGCTGAAGAGCTTGAGGCCTTGCTTTCAAGTGGATGGAGAAAGTTCGGAGAGTATTATTTCAAACCACAATGCCGCAATTGCTCCGAATGTATTCCCCTGAGGGTGAGGCTCAAGGATTTTCATCTTTCCAGAAGCCAAAGGCGCGTTGTGAAGAAATGTCAAGAGGTAGAGGTTAAGTTCAATGAGCTTGAACTTAGAGATGAGATCTATGAGGTTTACAAAGATCATTCTTTAAAGCGTTTTGGCAAAGAAACAGATTATGATGATTTTGCTTTCTCTTTTTATAATCCATCCTGCCCTGCTATGCAATCAGAATATTTTATTGATGGTAGACTTGCAGCTGTTGGATTTTTAGATGTGTCATCAAAAGCCTTAAGCAGTGTTTATTTTTGTTTTCACAGTGACTTTGAGGACTATAGCCTTGGCACCTTTAGTTGCATTAAAGAGATTGAATTTGCCACAAAGGAAGGTTTGCAATACTATTACTTGGGCTATTATATAAAAGATTGCCAGAGAATGATATATAAGGATTCATTCAAGGAAAATGAAAAGATGGATTGGGAGACTGGACAATGGTTATCCTCTAATCCGTTGCAACAAATTAAAGCATCATCTGAGTTTTAGTATTGAGCAGATCTCCCCTGTATTGTCAGTTCCAGAGTCAGGATTAAAAGTATCTGGCATCCATTGTCCATCAACAATAAATTTATACCTGTATGTACCTGGAGCAAGTTTTTTCTCTAATCGCCAGATTCCTTTTTTATCTTTTTTCATCAGGTCGTTTTCTGGATTCCATCCATTAAAATCTCCAACAAGGGAGACTATTCTTGCCTCTGGTCTATATAATCGAAAGAGAACATTGTTTCCTTTGAGTATTTTATATGTAACAAGCTTGCCTTCTTCAGGGGCATCTATTTCTGCCAGTGATGTATAGGAGCCCTGCTTATCATCTTCCCGAAGTCCATTCCATGGATCTTCAGTCCATAGACCATCAACATTGAATTTGTATACAATCTTCCCAGAAAAAGAGCTATTGGGGAGAAAGAAAAACCATACTCCATCTTTTCCCCTTGTCATATATTTGATATTCCATGAAGAAAAGTTACCAGCTATGCCAACAGAAGAGGCTTTTCTGTCTTTAAAAGTAAAAAGTAATCCTTCTTCAATAAGAGGCTTTCCACTGCCTATGTTATCCACCATAACAAGCTTTATTCTCTCTGGAGGTCGTGCCTCCTTTAGCTTTGTAAGGTTGTAAAAATATTCCGTCCTTGGATTATATGGCATGGATGATATAAAAAAAAGCACAAGGAGAAGAATTCCCTTTCTTCTAAAAGACTCCATGAAGTTTCCTCTTTTTATTTATTATGCTGTCTACATAATTTGTCGATAAAAGTATAAGAAAAATTTATAGTGAAATTACCTATAGTTTTTAAAAAGAGGGAATTTTAATTGATTTTTAATCAGGAAAATATAAAATCTGAATTATGTCACTTTTGGGTGAGTAAAAATTAATCGGGATTTCAAATGGCAAAGAAAACAGAAGTAACATACACACCAGAGGAACTGGCAGAGATAGACAGAATATTAAAGGTATTAACTGAAGAACCTGACATTCCTGAATTTCCAGAGCAGGAGAGGGTTTTTAAGCCTTCTCAGGATGAAGATTTTGACATAGAGAAAGAAGACGAGAATATACCTGATGATCTGCATTTTGATGATGAATTGACACGAGAGGAGAGATTTGAGCCAGAAGAAACTGTTGAGCCAGAAACCCTGGATGTTGAAGAAGGCTTTCTTGAAGAATCTCCAGAAGGGGGGCAAGAAGCAGAATTTGAGCCAGAAGAAATTTATACCCTTGATGATAGTGATATAAAAGTTATAGATGAGGCTGAAGAACAGGAAGGGGCACAGATTGAAGGCTTTGATGAAATCGAAGATATACCCAGCATAGAAGAACCAACTGCTGCCAGGAAAAAGCAGCAGAGCATTGTAATTGAAGGTGAGGATGAGATTGCTCTCCCTTCCTTTGATGAATTGGATATAAAGGAACCAGAGGGTATCCCGGAAATAGATGAGATGGATATCCCGGAGGTTAATCTTGAGGATCTACCAGGTGCTTCACAGCCAGCTTCTTCTGAAACTCCAGAAGGACCTGATGAATTTTTAAGCTCACAGGAGGATTTTGCTTCACTGGAGGAGGCTGAATCAAAGGGCTTTGAGGAAGAAGAACAGGAGATCTCACCCAGAGGAGAATCTGCAGAAAGTGCCCTTGATGAGTTTGATTCCTTTGAAGATGCTGGATTTGAAGATATTTCTAATATCTCTGATAGCGAAAAGGAAGCACCAGCTGCATCTTCTAAAAAAGCTCAGGAGGCTTTTGAAGATGCCTTTTCTCATGAGGATGAATCTTTTACCATAGAGCCCCTGGATGATGATCATTTTGATCATATAGTGGATGAAGAGGTTCATGAATCACCAAAGCCTCAGGGTGGTGGCCAGACTCTGGAGCTTTCTGACAGGGATCTTGCAAAGTTAAAGAAAGCCATAATTTTGTTTAATCCTGCCATAAGGGATGCTATTAAAGATACAATTATAAACGACCGCCTTTCCTATGGTGATACCAAAAGGCTTGTAGATATGATTCTTGCCGGCAAGCCTGAGGATAATATTCACAGATTTCTTGAAAAGAAGTTAAAAACAAAGATTGAATTAAGGGAAGAAACAGTTGCAGGCCGAAGAGTTATAGCTTCCAGACCTGAATATACTCTTGAAGGGAGGGAGAGGCAAAAGAGATTACTCAAGGCAACCAGGATTTTTGGTGTCACAGTGATTTTGACATTTTTTATAACCATACTCTCTTATCAGTTTATCTATAAGCCCTACATGGCAAAAAAGCTTATAGGCAAGGGGGTTCAGGTAATAATAAAAAGTGGTGTTGCAGGCAACAGATTTGAGAGAAAGCAAAATTATGATGAGGCAGAGCGTATTTTTAAAGAGGTAGATGAGGAATATGTAAAAGATTATATATATGGCTATAATGAGTATGCCAGAGCTTATCTGCTCAATGGCGATTATAAGGAATCCCTTGAAAAGCTAAACAGAGCATACGATCTTGACAGGGCAAATATTGATACACTTAATAATCTTGGGTATTTCTATGCAAAGGTAAGCAATGAATATTTTAGCTATATAGCAAAAGATATTAAAAATTGGTATTTTAAAGACAGAACAGATCTTGAGACAATTAAAACCCCTCTTGATTTAGCTATTAATTTTTACAGAAGAGTCTTGCTTCTGGATAAAGAAAATATCACTGCCCTTGTTGGTATAGGAAATGCTTATTTTTATCAGGGACAATATCTTAAGGCAAAAAAATATTATGAAGATATATTAAGGGTAAATCCAAAGTCTATTGCTGGTTATTCCGGTCTGTTGAATCTTTATATTGAACGAAACGCCTTTCCAATGGTTGCTCAAACTCATGCACAATTAAGGGAAAAGGAGATGCTTGCTGATTTACCATCTCCTCTATTGTCCAAGCTTGCAGGGTATTACCTTGATAAAAGAGCAATGGGGGATTCAAATGTCCGAATTGATTACGGAGTGACAACTAAAAAGCTTATAGACGAAGCAGATAATACATATCCAGCCATTGTGGAGGTGCTTAAGGCTCTCAATGATAGAGATCCTGATTATCCTCAACTCCATATTCAATATGCAAAGCTGAGCATTGCTCAAAACAATTTAATGGCAGCTAAAAGATATATTGATAAAGCACTTTCCCTGGCTCCTAATTACTACAGTGCACTTCATCTTATGGGAGAGTATTACTATATTACAAAAGAGCCAGTGAAGTCCTATAGGTATCTCAAAGAGGCAATTGATAACTATGGGAATCAGCCAGCCTTTACCAGAGAGGATTTTTATAAAGAGACAGAGCATATAGGCAAAAGCAATACCTATATTGGAAATATTTTTTATTATTTCTTTGATAAGGTTAAAAGCAGAGAGGGAGCTTTAGAAGAGGAGTTTGCAAATAATGAAATTGAGAAGATGGCTAACTATACAATAGCTGAACAGTATTATATAAATGCTGTTAACCAGGGGTATGCCTCCTCCGAGCTTTATTATAATCTTGGCAGGATATATTATCTTAAGAAGAACTACTCTCTGGCCCTGAATAGCTGGCTCCATCTTTATGATGATTTTATCAAATCTCCAGAGCTTATGCTATCTCTGGGCAACGCCTTTTATTATAATAACAATATCAATGCAGCAAAGGGTGAATACCTTAAACTAATAAGCGTTTTTGAGTATGAGGCAGATAAGATTAAGGTTGCAGACCCATCAAGGGTTGAGCATATTAAGATCTTCCAGACCCTCTCTTCTGCATATAACAACTTAGGTGTTGCTTACAATGATCTTGGTGAGTTTGCCAAAAGAGATCTGGCTTACTGGAAATCAATTGATTACGGTCTTAAACTTAACAGAGAAAACGAATATGCAAGGGTAAATATGGCTCGTTCAAATAGAAATAATGATAGAGAAGGCCATCTCATTGATGAGAGCATACCCTATAGCATAGATATTTACATGGAGAATATGAGAAACTAAAGGATATCATCTCGCTTTTTAAGGATCATATACTCAAAGCCATCGGCAAGTGCACGAAAAGAGGCAAAGTTTATATTTTCTGACATAGCATAAACTTCCCATAGCTCCTCACCATCGGTAAAAATAATGCGCACCTCAACATCTGTGCTTGTTCCTCGATGAGCATCCATGATCTTTGCCTGATAATCCACAAGGCGCACATTTTTTATTTCAGGGAAGAGAGGAACAAGAGCCTTGCGCAAAACATTGGCAAGAGCATCAACAGGACCATTACCATTGGAGGCTTCATGAATAATTTGATCAAAGGCCTCTATGTGGACAGTTGCCTCAGGTATTATGCCATTATCAATTAGCTTGTATTCGCCTACAATTTTAAAAGGAGCCTTATATTTATTGAGACTTCTTGCAATGGAAAGCTTTTTTGTGGCATCCTCAATTTTGTAGTTAAGCATAAAAACCTCCTTTCAGTTGATTAAGTCCCCTGTTGCACTTGATAATATCTCAACCCTGCCATCAAGGTATTCTAATAGGACTCTTTGTCTATTGATTGAATAGCGGTGAAGATCTATATCCACCTCGTGATACCAGACTTTGCTCCCATCGGAGCTATTGACCTTAATTAGATAGTAAATGTCATTATTATCAATAAAAATTAGATAGAGGTAATTGTCAAATACTTCATAGACATAGGCCTTGCCAGGAATTGTCCATTTTGTAATACC
The DNA here is from genome assembly GCA_002069965.1 of Spirochaetes bacterium ADurb.Bin218. GTDB lineage: Bacteria > Spirochaetota > UBA4802 > UBA4802 > UBA5550 > UBA5550. The sequence goes on from MWCI01000022.1 coordinate 15,712, forward strand.
ATCTTCTTTGCCAATAGCCCAAAAAATGCCACTTTTGTCGTCATATTCAATGGCTATGTAGAAGTTTTCATCATCATGGACAATTCCGTTTATAAAGCCTCCTTCGTCGATTTTTATAATCCAGATATTTTTGTTCTCTGGCTGCCTTTTGCAGAGAATTGAAAAATTCTCTGGATTGTAAACAACTGTGTAAGAATCAAATTCAAATTTTTGCAAAAATCCTTTGCTCATTTATTTAAATTATATCAAGCCACTTTGCTTCATACCATTAATTATGATATTTGCCACCTGATCAGTGTTAAAAAATTCCATATTGATAACTATATGATAATTATAAGGATCTCTATTGTCAAATTTGACAAATTCTTTTATAAAGCCATCGATTTCGTTATCCTTTTCTACAATGAGTTGCTCAGCTTCTTTCACAGTGTAATTGTGAAGCCTGCTCATCCTTTCTGCTCTCCAGTTAACAGGAGCAACAAGCCTGACATGAAAGCCATTGGGCATGTCTCTTGTGATTCTGTTGGCAGCTCTTCCTGCAAGAATTACATGGCCATTGTATGCCAGCATCCTTGTAATCTCTGCCAGCTTTCTGTAGACAGCAACCTGAGGTGGGAAAGTGCTAAATGTTGTTTGAAAAAGCTCTGTCATTTTGTTTCTGGCGCTTGTGGTTAAAGTCTGAGCGAGAGATTCAGAAAGTCCCATGTCATTGGCAATTTTCTCCAGTAGATTACGGTCATAAGCAGCCCATGGATGTTCTCCATTTTGTTCTTTATTCAGGAGCTCTATAACTTTTTCTGCCACCTGATAAGCGCCTGCACCATATTCTCTTGAGATAGTTACAAAAGGTTTTATTTCCTTTGTTTTTGGCTTAAAGTCACTGTCAATAGCCTCTTTTTGGATTTTCCAGTACCTAACCTGACTTGTTATGTACTTTTCCATATTTGTATGGTATGCCATAATTCACCCCCCAGTTTTATTCATACCAAAACTGTTATTTAAATTTTTAAATTAAAGAAATATCTCTATCTTGGCAATCCTCTCTTTATAAGGAACCGGCATTTACCTCAATAGAGGAGTGTTTTAATTATTTAAAAATAACACACTTTGCTTTAAAATTCAAGCTCAAATTGTTTCTGAGAAAATTTTTATTTAAATAAAATACTATTTTACCATTGTTCCAATTTTTTCACCCATCTTAACTTTTGAACCTATTGGCAAATCTTCAAATTTGATCATATTTTTTTCAAAGAGAATTATAACAGTTGAACCAAGATTAAATATCCCTATTTCATCGCCTTTTTTTATTGGCTTATATTCATCTTTCCCATAGATTTTTTCTTCTTTTGAGTCAAAGGCTCTATTTGTAACAGCATTATCATAGCTTAGAGAGATTTTTCCAACATTCATAGCCCCTATTTTGCAGACAGCCACCTCTCCCACAGGAGTTGATATGTACGTGATGAGCCTTTCATTAATGGCAAAGAGATCTGGCAAATTTTTTACCATAAAATCCTGAACAGAAAAAAGCTTTCCGGGAATTTTATAAAATCCAGTTATCTTTCCATCAACTGGAGAGTGAATCCTGTGATAATCTCCAGGAGAGAGGTAAAGGGTTATAAATTTCCCACCAATAAACTTTTCGCTTTTAATAGAGGGGATTAAATCTCTTACTGAATAGCTTATACCTTTTGCTTGAAGAATTTTATCCTCTGTAATATCGCCAAAGTGGTCTACCCTTGAATCAGTTGTAGCTACAACTGAATTTTTTTGGTTATCAATAGGTCTGACTCCTTCTTTTAGTTTTCTTGTGAAGAATTCATTTAAATTTCTAAAACCCTTCTCCGGTATGACGGCTTCCTCTATATTTGCGGCAAATTTTTTGCAGTACCATTTTATTATAGCCTTCATTACTGGAGAAGGCAGTGGGCATAGAGCAATAACTCCGAAGATCCTTGAAAGAAAGCTCTTTGGAATTATCTTAAAAAGGAGTATTTTAAACTTTATGCTATCCATTAGATCCTCACTGTTTTTTAATTATATGAATATGAAAAGATATTACGACATAATACAACAAAAATTTTAAATTGACATATATTAAACAGGCATTTTTATATCAACAGAGATTCTGAAAATTTCGGCATCTTGAATTTATCTATAAATTTGTGAGGAAAAAATGTCAGATACAATATCTCTGAAATCAGTTGATCCTGAAGTATATAATATATTGAGAAGGGAGGATAAGAGGCAGGAAGATAATCTCATAATGATTGCCTCAGAGAATTACGTTTCCAGGGCTGTTCTTGAGGCCTCTTCTTCAACTCTTACTAATAAGTATGCTGAGGGCTATCCTGGAAAAAGATATTATAATGGATGCCAGCATGCTGATGAGGTAGAGGCTCTTGCTATAGAGAGGATCAAAAAGCTCTTTGGTGCAGAGTCTGCAAATGTTCAACCACACTCTGGCGCTCAGGCTAATATGGCTGTTATGATGTCTTTGCTTGAGGCAGGTGATACCTATATAGGAATGAATCTTGCCCATGGAGGCCATTTATCTCATGGATCTCCTGTAAACTTTTCTGGAAAATATTTTAATGTTGTTGCCTATGGAGTAACTGAGGACACAAACTTAATAGATTATGATAGTCTTTACAGGCTTGCAAAGGAGCATAAACCAAAGCTCATAATTGCAGGTGCATCTGCATATCCGCGAACTATTGATTTTGCTAAATTCAGGGAAATAGCTGACTCTGTAGGGGCAAAGCTTCTTGCAGATATAGCTCACATTGCAGGGCTTGTTGCAGTAGGGGAGCATCCTTCACCAGTAGGAGTAGCTCACTATGTTACAATGACTACACATAAGACATTGAGAGGTCCAAGGGGAGGAGTTATTCTCTCTGATGCTGATTATGAGGCGAGTATAAATAAATATATGTTCCCAGGGACTCAAGGTGGTCCTCTGATGCATACAATTGCAGCAAAGGCAGTGGCCTTTAAAGAGGCGTTGCAGCCTGAGTTTAAGACATACCAACAGCAGATTAAAAAGAATGCAGCTGCTTTAGCTGAGGTTTTACTCTCTGGAGGGTTAAAGTTAGTTTCTGGTGGAACAGATAATCATCTTATCTTGATAGATCTCAGAAATAAGGGTATAACAGGAAAGGATGCAGCAAACAGGCTTGATGAGGCAGGAATTACATGTAACAAAAATGGCGTGCCCTTTGATGATAAATCACCTTTTGTTACAAGCGGAATAAGGCTTGGCAGTCCAGCTCTTACAACAAGGGGGCTTAAGGAGGATGATTTCCGTAGAGTTGGAAAGCTCATACTGCAAATACTTAACAATATGTCAGATGACGAAGTGCTTAAAAATGTCCGTGCTGAGGTTTCAGAAATATGCAGGGCATATCCAACAGATTTTTTAAGGATTTATAATGACTAAAGGGGGAATTATATCAAAAACAGCCGTTGTTATGCTTGCAGCGGTTGTTTTTTTTTCCTGTGCAAGAGAAATAACTGTAACAGAATCAGTCCATTTTGCATTTCTTGCAAACACCTATCCTGTTTCTCCTTTTTCTGGATTCACTAAATCTCTGCCTACAGTTGTAGCTGAGATCAAGAAGCATAAACCTTTTTTTATAATACATGGCGGTAATGCAATTTATGGCGGTTCTGAGGAATACGGCATCAAAGAGAGGGATCTCAGGCGTCAGTTAAAGATATTTTTTTCATACATGGAGGATTTTACTTCTCCTTTCTATGTTATTACAGGTGAGAGGGATCTTTATAATGGCAGTTCAAAACTCATGTCTGAGTATTCTGGCAAAAGCAGCTATTTTTCGTTTAATTATGGTTCAATTCATTTTGTATGCCTTGGAGTTGCTGATACAGGAGAGGATTTTATAAGTGATAGAGAGATTCACTGGCTCAAAAAGGATCTTGCTCAGTCAATAAAATACTCATCCATATTTGTAATAACGAGCAAGCCTTTTTTAAACCACAGAAACTCAAAGTCATTGCCAGTCCCTGAGGAACTTCACAAAGTGTTTCTTGATAATAATGTGAGATTTGTTTTTTCGTCTGGAAAAGAAAATTTTGAAAAGCAGATAGACATGGTTCATTATATATCCCTTAGTTGTGGTGGCTATAATGACGAAAAAGAGAACAGAAAAACTGAGCAGTATTATATAATAGATTATTTTAACAATGAAGTAAACATTAAAGCCTATAGAGTTAATATTTCAAAGTAAGCAATGAGGATTTTATGTCTTTGGTAAAAGAGTTTTCCAATCTGGATGATTTTATAGCTGAGATGAAAAATCTCAATATAGATAAAATTGCCTTTGCAGAGATAAATGAAAGAAGACCAATGGAAACAGCAAAGGATTTTATTGAGGTAGTTATTGTCCGAGAAGTAACATTAAAGGCTTATAAGGATTCAGTGATTTATAAATACCACCAGAAGTGCCATGACCTTGAAGAGATACACGATTTTCTTTTATCAAAGGGCTTTGAAATAAAGAGGCTAAATAGAAATATAACCTAAACTTTAGGCTGCCTTTTAAAGCAGCCTATGGTATTTACAAGTTGCAATTTTTAGAATGCAAGGTTAATGTGATATCTGTTCTTGATAACATTGAGAATCGCTGGCACAAGGTTTGGATTCTTTTCTTTAGTCTCTTTCAGGATATTCATTACATCGCTTCTTGTGAGCTCAATGTCATACCTGTCAATTTTTTCACAAAACTGAGCAAAGTTAAGTTTTTGATCACCTATTGTTATAATGTTTCCTCTCATTTTATTCTCCTCCATATATTTTGCCATTACATCTTTTCAAAAATCCTTTTTAAACAAGGATAAACTATTAATATGCAATTTGCGTGCCAAAGTTATTCAGATGATGGAAATTTTTTAAGAGACATAATAGCAAGGAGTTATTCTATTTTTTAGACAAAAAATACATATTTGTATATAAATTTACCTATAAAGTACTGTAGATATGAGCCATGATTGGCTATGTGCAATATTTAAGCTGCATGGCGGTGTTGCAATAAAAATTCTCTGTATCAAAAATTCAACAGTGTAACTGTGTCTTTTGAATATCTTTTCTTGATTTATGTAAAGCAGAGTCAACTTAAAGCTAACAGTGAGTCACTTTCAAATCAAATGAGTTAAAATGTTTATCGCTGGTTACTATCTCTTTAATATAAATTTTTCGAGCAAGAAATTCTTTATTGCCCCGCGGATTTATTGTATCCCTCTACTTAGCCCCACTTCTGAAATTGGAGACAACATCAGTGTTAATTTTCTTTGGCAGAAGTTTATAAATTTCATTATCATTTTGGTAATTGGTGAGCTTTTCAAAGAGATAACGACCAGTAAGGCTAAGTCATTGCCCTTTGCTGTCTCTATTATGTTGTAAGAAGTTGCACTTGCCAATAGTTTCTATCATGCTTGATCCTCTTTCTTTTTATCTGTGATTCTATTTTTTAAATACTTTTTTAGAAGGTTTTATCACAGTCTTTAGGTAGAATTTTTATTGGTAAAATACTGAAAACATGGTAAAAAAGGTAGTAAGTGACTTGCGATGTTTATTGCTCATATATGCTTAAGCTTTCCTTAAGCATACTTATCATTGCCTGTCGAACCTTTTGTGGGCTTACTATCTCCACTTCCCTTCCATAGAGCACAAGCTGCTTGCAGAGATAAAGATAATCGCTTATGGTAAAGGTTGCCCTATACCAGTTATTGTTTTCATGCTCTATTGATGGCTGTAGTGAGGTAATAATATTTTCAATGATTGTTTTTACAACCTGTGAATAGCGAATTGTAACTTCCACTGTATTGCTGTTATCAATAAATGCGCTCAGTGAGGTTGCAAATAACTCATCAACATCAGGGACTTCCCAGTTAAATCTGTGTTTCTTATCACATACCACGATGTCCTGTATGCGCTCAGCAACAAGGGGCAGGTATCTCTTCATATCTGCATCATAGACTACAAGGTATAGATTGTTGTTTCGAAATATAAAATAACAGGGGCAAAGCTTTCGATCTGTAAGCAACTGCCCGTCATTGGTCTTGTAGTTACATTGTATCATGCGCTTTTCAAGGGTTGCAAAATAGATGCGTGCCAATGTCCACAGAGCTCTGTTGGGATTTGCGGCAATAAATTTTTGTAATATCATATCACGGGTGGAATCCTTTACAACAAAGCCGCTATAGACCCGCGCAATTTCAAGCTGCATGTCAGGATCAAGGTCTTCAGCCAGTGCTGTTATAAGTCCACCCTGTGTTCGGTCAACACTTATTCCCAGGTCATCTTCTATATGGTCTTTGATGTATTTTCGCACGTGGCTGTCGCTAATGTCATTTTCATCCTCTTCAAGGGATAGTAAGCGGGCAAGGCTTGTTGCATTCCATGTTTCCTTGCTTCCAGGTGGTGATTGCAAAAGCGCCAGTATATGAAGGTAACGCTTCAATACGTTGATCTTTCCTTCTGGGTTGGGGAAGTTGTGTTCTTTTTTGCGAGCCATTGTATCTATAGATACCCTATTATAATATAATTTGTAAACAATTATTTTGAAATTTTGTAATACCATTTAGTAATTATTCCTAAATATAATTTTTAGTGTAAATAATAGAGTATTTTTTTATTTATCATAATTTCTCTGTAGATTTTTGTAAGATATTGCCTCAAGGAGATGTTTCCGTTTAATTGTATCAGAGGTTTCAAGATCTGCAATTGTTCTTGCTACCTTGAGTATTCTAAAAAAGCTCCTTGCCGATAAGTTTAGCTTTTTAACTGCATTTTCCAGAAATAGCTCGTCCTCTGGATCTATCCTGCAGAATTTTTTAATGTCTCTGTTGCTCATACGGGAGTTGAATAAAATCCTTGTGCCTTCAAAACGATTTTTTTGTATTTCACATGCTACTATGACACGCTCTCTTATTTTTTCTGAGCTTTCACCTGAATTTTCGTTATAGAGAAGATCCTTGTAAGACACTCTGTTTACAGGAACCTCTATGTCTATCCTGTCTGTTATGGGACCTGCAATTTTTTGGTAATAGCGTATAATCTTTGACTCAGAGCATTTACATTCTATTTCATTATCAAAGAGATAACCACACTGGCATGGATTTGTTGCTGCCACAAGCATAAAATCAGCGGGAAAAGTTACGCTCCCTGCAACTCGAGAGACTGTTATCACTCTGTCCTCAAGGGGCTGGCGTAGAGCCTGTATAGCGCTGTTTCTGAATTCAACAAACTCATCGAGAAAAAGAACTCCGTTATGAGCAAGAGAAACCTCTCCAGCTCCAGGGTTTACTCCTCCACCAACAAGTGCTGCCTCTGATGATGTGTGATGGGGAGCTCTAAAGGGAGGAATTGTAATAAGACCTTCACCTTCTTTTAATATGCCAGAGGCTGAATGGATCATCGTTGTCTCAATTGCTTTTTCCATTTCAAGGGGAGGTAGAATTGAGGGAATTCTCCTTGCAAGCATTGTCTTTCCCGAACCAGGAGGGCCATAAAGCAGAATATTATGCCTACCTGCTGCTGCTATTTCAATGCTCCGTCTGGCGTTTTCCTGACCGCGGACATCTGCAAAATCAAATTCCTTATCATAGTTTATTACATATTGAGATGTTCCTTTGAAGACTTCAATTTTCCCTTCAATGCCAAGTTTTGCCTCAGAGAGATTTGATACAGGAAGAACCTCAATTTCAGAAAGGACAGAGGCCTCATTTCTGTTTGCAAAGGGCAGTATTATTTTTTTAAAACCAAGGGTTCTAAGAGCTATTATCATGGAGATTACACCTCTTACAGGTTTAATTTTGCCATCAAGGGATAGCTCTCCAACCATTGGTATTTTTTCTATATCACAGTCAAGCTGCCCTGTGGATTTAAGTATTGCCATTGCTATTGGCAGATCGAAGTTTGCACCTTGCTTTCTGAATCCTGCAGGAGCCAGATTTATGATAAAATTTTTTGGTGGAAATTCAAAGTTGGAATTTTCAACAGCAGATCTTATTCTATCCTTTGATTCCTTTATAACAGAATCTGGTAATCCAACAATAGTAAGATTAGGGAGACCCTTCACAGTATCAACCTCTATATCAACCTTCACAGCACTTATGCCATTAAGAGCCAGTGAAATAGCTTTGGAAAGCATTAAGACCTCCTTTTGAGGATAAACGTTACTTTGAGAGGTTTTTTAAAAAATTTTTAGCACTTTTCCAAAATTTTTTTCTTTGTGCTTGCATAAAGAAAAAGGCTGTCTATCTTCTTTTTCAGGGATTAAGAGGTTTTAGATGGTTAAGATAAGAATAGAGAATTTAAGCAGGTCTTTTGAAGAGAACAAGGTGCTTGATGACTTTAATCTTGATATAAATGAAGGGGAAATTCTCTGCATCCTCGGGAAAAGTGGAACTGGAAAATCTGTTATACTTAAGCATTTAGTTGGAATTTTTAAATCCGATTCTGGGAAGATCTTTGTGGATGGTCAGGAGTTTGTTCCTGATTCAAGAGAATCTTTTAGTAAAATTATTTCAAAGTATGGAATCCTCTTTCAAAATGGCGCTTTATTTGACTCAATGAATGTATATGACAATGTGGCCTTTGGCCTAAGGAGACTTAAACTTTCGGAAAAGGAGATTGAAGAAAGAGTAAATGAGTCCCTTGCCAATGTTGGACTTGCAGGAAAGGGTGAGCTTTTTCCTTCTGAGCTTTCAGCAGGCATGCAAAAGAGGGCAGCTCTTGCTCGATCTATTGCTGTGCGGCCAGAAATTATGCTATATGATGAGCCTACCACAGGGGTTGATCCAATTACCGCTGGTGCCATTGATAGGCTTATAGTTAAGATGAGAGATATTTATAAAATAACTTCAATTGTTGTTACCCATGATGTCAGATCTGCCTTTAGAATAGCTGACAGAATTGCAGTTTTAAACCAGGGGAAAGTAGTTTACTGTGCCTCGCCCTTAGAGATTGAGCAAAGCAGCGATACTTTTGTCAGAGATTTTGTACAAAGGAGATTAAAAAAGTGAGATAATAAAGCCTATTGGTGCTTTATTGGAAAAATATTTTAGATCTTTTTTATATAAAAGTGATATTTTATTGACAGCAAAGATTTTTTGTTTTTTGATATTAAAGGTAATTTTTGTTTTTACTAAAAGTTACCATAAAATAAATTAATTAAAAGGAGTTAATTTATGGCAGAATCATATAAACATGAAACAGGCAGTTTTACAGGTAAAGGTGGAGTTGAGATTTTTTTTCAGAAGTGGTTAGTTGACAAAGCAAAGGCTATTCTGGTTTTAGTTCATGGTCTTGGAGAGCATTCAGGGAGATATTCTAACCTCTTAAATTCACTTGCTGGCAAGAATATCTCTATTGTAGCCATAGATCATAGGGGTCATGGCAAGTCAGGCGGCAAAAGAGGCCATATTGATTCATTTATGGATTATGTTTACGATTTGAAATTATTTATGGAATTTATCAAAGAAGAAAATCGTGGGCTGCCAGTTGTTCTCTTTGGTCACAGCATGGGAGGAGTTATTGCTGCAAAATATGCTTTAACCTATCCAGATGATTTTTCTATGCTTGTATTGTCTTCCTCTGGCTTTGCTCCTTCAGCTGAGATACCTCAATGGAAGAAGAGCCTGGCTGAGTTTTTATCATCAAAGGTTGGTGCTCTTACAATGTCCAATGGTCTTAATACAGCTGATCTCTCCCATGATAAAGAGGTGGTTGTTGCTTATGAAAATGATCCCCTTGTCCATGACCGAGTTTCTGCACGGTGGTTTGTTGAATTTATGAAGGCAGCAGGGGAATGTATGGCAAATGCCAGGAATATTAAAAAGCCTTTACTTGTATTTCATGGTAAGAGCGATAACATAGCTGATTATAAAGCTTCAGAGGAATTTTATAATTCTGCTACCTCTTCTAACAAACAGCTTTTTATATATGATGGATTATTCCATGAAACTATGAATGAAACAGAAGCTGAAAGAAATAAAGTCCTTAAAGATGTAACTGGCTGGATTCTAAAGAATTTAGGGGAGGCCACTAAGGTTTCTTCTAAAGCACCAGAACCAAAGGCAAAAGCAGCACCTAAAGCAAAAGCAGCAGCAAAAAAGGCAAGTGCTAAGGTTGCAAAAAGTGAAGAGAAAAAGCCAGCACCAAAGGCAAAATCTGCAGCAAAAAAGGCTGAGCCAAAGGCAGCTGCTAAAAAAGCAGCACCTAAAGCCTCTTCAAAGGCAAAGGCTGCACCTAAGTCTAAAAAGAAATAATTGCACAGATATTTATAAAAAATCCCTGTTTTTGCGCAGGGATTTTTTATTTTTCTGTTTCAAGGTTTATGGTGCAATTTAGCTTTTTTTGCCTTTAACTATTTCAACAACCTTTCTTACATCCTGAGAAGAGTTTTTATTAATGACAAGTATATCATTCCCTGATTGGACAACAACTATTCCAGAAACCCCCACAAGAGCTATGCGAGAGCCTTCACTGAAGATGGTGCAGTCTTTGCTGTTTACAAATATTGCATTGTCTTGAGACTGAGTTCTATTACCATTGCTATCTGCTTCCAGTATATCGTCAGCTGCTTTCCAGCTACCAAGGTCTGCCCATCCAAAATCTGCAGGTATTACCATACAATTTGTGGCTTTTTCCATAATTCCATAGTCAATGGAGACAGATTCAATTGATTGAAATATATTTTTTTTAATTTCTTTTACAGAATTATCCTTTGAGGAAATTTGTTCCCATGAAAGGTTCATTAGAGGCTCAAAGGCCTGGTAATGGCGAGGCATGAGTTCTTTAAACTTTTCTAAAATAACAGAGGTTTTCCATATAAATATACCACTGTTCCAGAAGAAATTTCCAGATTCTACATATTTTTTTGCAGTTTCAAAGTCTGGCTTTTCTACGAATCTGTCCACTGCAAGCTCTGTTGCATTGCCTTCCACTGATTTGATGTATCCATAGCCTGTTTCCGGATAGGAGGGCTTTATACCTATGGTTACAAGGGAATCCCTTTGAGCCAGAGATATTCCTTTTTTTATTATCTCAGAAAAAACATCTGGTTTTTTTATAAAGTGATCAGCTGGCAAAACTATCATCACAGAGTCTTTATATTTTTTTGATAAAAAAATTGCAGCATATAGCACAGCTGCTGCTGTATTCTTTGGAGCAGGCTCAGATAGTATTGTCCCTTTAAGGCCTGTTTTTTTAATTTCAGCAATAGAGAGATCCTCATATTTTTCTGATGATACAATTACAATTTCTTCAGGAGAAGCAGATTTGAGTCTGTTGATTGTTTCCTCAAGCAATGTTCCTTTCCCGGACATATTGTGATACTGCTTTGGCCTTTCCTCATTGCTCATTGGCCAGAGCCTTGTGCCAGCCCCTCCAGCAAGAATTACCGGTATTATCATTACAGGTTAAATTCTCCTTTCTCATCAAATTTTAGTTTTAAAGGCTCAGATTTTATTTTATCAGGGAATTTTACCATAGAAAAGCCAGTAAGTGAATATTCACCTTTCCCATCGTTAAAAGCCTTTAAAATGGATTTACCAAGTGCCTTTGAACTGAATTCGTTGTTGACACTTAAGGTGTATTCTCCCTGTTTATTTTTTATATCCTTTGTATATCCGTCAACAAGTTTGCTTGCATTTATATTAAAATTATAGTTTAGATCTTTGAAAAAAAGCTCAGCCTTTGTCTTGTTTTTCATTACAATATCAAAATTTACTTTAAGTTTAAGATCAAGATCTGCTGGATCTATGACTTTTGCTGGATTTTTTCCGTCAATAATTGCTCCAAACATATCTGCCACTGCATTTGCATTGAGATTTTTCCTGGCTGATCTTTTTATAGCCTCTTCTATCTCCTGAGTTGTAGGTTTTATGACATTAAAATTGGCTATGTTTATCTCTGGTTTAATTGTGGGTATCTCTTTATTGAATTTAAAGTTAAATGTAACTTCCTTTGCAATTTTTTGAACACTTGCTGGCAATGGAATTGAGATAGTCATATCTATGAGGCATTTGAGAGAATCCTTTTTTTGATAATCCTGAATTATATTAATTATATCAGAATATTTAAGGTTAAGAAGAAGCCGGGTCATCTCTGTGCCCTTGGCCTTGATCTTTAACTTATCAGTAGAAGTCTGAAATAACTGCTTTCCCTCAATAAAAAAAGTTGTTTTCACTGTTGAGAGCTTTAATTTAAAAGGATAAGGATTATATATCTCTACGTCAAAGAGAAATGTTATATCTCTCAGGCTAAGGGATTCTATGTCAAAATTTTTAATTTCTGCTGTTGGTTTTGGGATTTTTAACCCCTGAATTTCATCAGGCAGTTCAAAGGCTTCTGTTTTTGTGAGTAAAAAGACTATTGACAACAAAAGAGTAATAACTATAAATTTTTTCATAAATATACACCTTGAGGAAGTTTTTGCTTACTTTATGAAGTTATAAATTAATAGCTTCCATTTCTCAAGAAAAAAAGGAACTGAAGATGTTTATAATCCAAAAAATGATGAATTTTTTAATCTTTCCTCCAGCAATTTTTATTTTAATAGGCTTTATGGGTCTTATTTTTATAAGGAAAAATTTTAAAAAGGGATTTTATATTCTTTGCTTTGATTTTATTTTGATTTATCTATTATCCATAGAACCTATTAAGAATTTAATACTCTATCCCCTTGAAAGCTATAGTCCGCCTCTTAATTATAATGTCAAAGACAAAGTAAGCCTTGTTGTTGTTCTTGGAGGAGGAACTGTTGAGACCTCCCCTGAGGATCAGGGTAGCCTCCATGCGGACTCTTTTAAAAGGGCTATGTATGGATTGAGAATTGCAAAGCATTATGGGATTCCTTTGCTTTATTCTGGAGGCAGGGTCTTTGATTCTCAGAGGCAGGATGAGGCTTTGCTGGCAGAGAGGCTTTTGAATAAATATGCCATGGGTGTTACTATTTTTACAGAGAGTCAGAGCAGAACTACCTATGAGAATGCCCTATATGTTCAGGAAAAATACAGGCCAGAAAGAGTTATACTTGTGACTTCAGCCTATCACATGAAAAGAGCGATTTATGCTTTTAATAAGGCCTCAATTTCAGTTGTGCCAGCTCCTACTGATTATAAAATAGACAGCTGGAATTATAATTTTACCAGTTTTTTGCCAAAATCCTATGAGATGGATTGTACATATAAGGCTCTTAAGGAGTATCTGGGACTTTTGTTTTATAAAATAAAGGATTAGGTTTTATAAGTGTATAAAAATTTTCAGTAATTATTTCTAAATATAATTTTTAGTGTAAAATCAAGAAAATATTATCCCCTCTGCCTTTGGCGTAATAGAGTATTTTTATTTTAAACTAAGTTAAGGAATAAATACTGAAAAATTTTTAAATTAATCATAAAAAGATAAGAAAAAAGGTATTATTTTCGTTGACAGTTTTTAGGGTATATATTGTTTTTAAACTTTGATATGACAGGAAAGAATTGTTATTTTTTATAAGTGGAAGAGGCTTAAGATAATGAAGGGAATTCAGAAAACTTATGTAATGAAAGAATCTGAAATAGAGAAGAAGTGGTATCTTGTTGATGCTGAAGGTAAGGTTCTTGGAAGGCTTGCAACTGAAATTGCCAATATATTGAGAGGCAAGCATAAGCCAACTTATTCTCCAAATCTGGATATGGGAGACAATATTATTGTCATCAATGCGGAAAAAGTAGTTCTTACAGGCTCAAAGAGTGTTGATAAGGATTATTTCAGCCATTCAAAATATCCGGGTGGTGTTAAGTTTACAAATATTACCAAGCTTATGAAGGAAAAGCCAGAGTTTATAATTCAGCATGCTGTGAAGGGTATGTTGCCAAAGACGAAAATGGGCCGTAAGGTTCTGGGTAATCTTAAGATCTATGCAGGGGATAAGCATCCGCATGAGGCTCAGAAGCCAGAAGTTATTAATCTATAAATGATAATCTATAAGTTAAGTAAAGAGGATTTAAGGAGATTTTAAATGGCAGAAAGGATGTATGCTACAGGGAGAAGAAAGACTTCAGTGGCAAGAGTGTGGCTGAAGCCTGGTAATGGCCAGATAATTATTAATAAAAAACCCATCAATGAATATTTTAGAAGACAGACTCTTGAGCTTGTTGTAAGACAGCCTCTTGAGTATGTGGGACAGCTTGATAAATTTGATATTATGGCAAATGTTTCCGGTGGTGGCTGGTCAGGTCAGGCTGGTGCTGTAAAGATGGGCATAGCAAGGTGTCTTGTTCAGGCAGATGAAAGATTCAAGAAGAGTCTCCGTGATGCAGGATTTTTGACAAGGGATGCAAGAAAGGTAGAAAGAAAAAAGCCAGGACAGAAGAAAGCAAGGAAGAGATTCCAGTTTTCAAAACGTTAATATGTTTTATATATACTTTGAAAAAAAGGGATGCTTTTTGCATCCTTTTTTATTTACTTAAATCCAGTAGGGCTAATTTTTATTTTAAGGCTTGCAAAATTTTGACATGTTTTTTATCATATACCTATGAAGGGATTTTTGTATAAATTATTTTTTTATTTTAAGCACGACTCAGTAAACATTTTACGTTCCTTTGTTTCTGGCCTGGGTATTTTATTCCTTATAGCCTTTTTTGTAATGTATCTTGCTGTTAAGTCTGCTGTTTTGTCTTATATATCAGGCTCTCTCCTTGATAACCTGGCAAGTGACGAAATTAAAATACTTCCAAAAAACGCAAAGGCTGTTGAATATGTTAAACGTGAGGGCTCTCCTGGGATAAGTCAAGAGCTATATAGCAAAATAAAATCTATGCCTGATTTCAAAGCAACAAGCACTATAAGCAGGACCCCTTTTTCAATCAGGCTCAAAGGTGAGATTTTAGGTAAAAGCAGGTCCACCTTTGTTCCAGTATGTGGTGTTGACAGAAATCTCATAAAGGACAAAGTGCCTCGATGGCAGTCCTTTTATAATAAAAAGCCTGTTCCTATAATTGTTCCTAAGTTTACTATAGATTTAATGAATAATTACATGTCCTCAATGGAGAATCTGCCACCTCTTTCGGAAAAAGACTTCATCGGTTTTCCTGTAGAATTAAAATTTCATGCTGGCAAGCGCAATACCCCTTTTTATAAAGAATACTTCTTTGATGGGGAGGTTCACAGTTTTACAGATTTATTGAATTTCCCAGGAGTTATTGTGCCAACTGATTTTCTTGCCGAGGTTACTGCTCAATACAGAAGGGAAACTGGAGGGCAGGCAGCTCTTGATTATGCTGTTGTTTATGCAAGGGTCAAGGATCCAGATAAACTTCCAGTGATAGTTTCTAATCTTAAATCTATGGGTCTTAAGGTTGAATCTCAAAAGGATATTGCAGAGAAAACTCAAAAGACTATGGGATTAATAAATGAAGTCTTTTTTGCCATAATGGCTGTTTTCCTTGTTGTTTCTATAATTTCAATTTTCAATTCTTACCTTGCAATAGTTTACATTCGCAGTGAGAGGTTTTCTTTGCAAAGGATTCTTGGTTTTCCAAAAATTTCTATCTTATCAGCTTTTATTCTTGAGTCAGCAGTTGTTGGTGCGGTTTATGGTGCTGGAGGATATTTTATTGGTAACTATCTCCTTTCCCATGGAGGGGAAATCCTTTCAAAATGGGTTCCAATGCTTTCAGCTGTGCATCTTGAAACGGCTGGTGCTGATATTTTATTTTGTTCTGTTTTATTTGCCTCAGCTGTCTGTGTTATTGCTGCAGCTATCCCCGGTATTTTTGCTTCAAATATAAATCTCTTTAAGGCTGTAAGGAAATAATATGCTTTTATCTGTAGAGAATGTATCCCTTTTTTTTGGAAAAAGAAAGATTCTTGATAACGTTTCATTAAAGATCTCTGAGGGAGAAATTGTTGCAATTACAGGAAAAAGCGGAAGCGGGAAGACCTCTCTCCTTGGTATTATGTCCGGGTTACTTGATCCTGATGAGGGAGTTGTTTATTATAAAGGTGAAAATATAATTAAGTGGTGGGATTTTAAAAAATCCAGATACAGAAATAAAGAGATTGGATTTGTTTTTCAGTTTTTTAATCTGCTTCCTGATCTCTCTGCCTATGAGAATATAGTATACCCATCTCTGGTAAAATTTTTTCCTACTGATCTTAAAGGTGAGGTGAGGGAGCTTTCTAAGATTCTTGGGATAGAGCATATTCTTTACCAAAAACCAGAGACTCTATCTGGAGGAGAAAGACAACGTGTGGCAATTGCCAGAGCTATTATAAATAGGCCAAAAATTCTCCTTGCTGATGAACCCACAGGAAACCTTGATACTGGAACAGCCCTTGAGATAAAAAATCTCTTCCTAAGGCTAAGGGATGAGTTTAATATGAGTTTAATCATTGTTACCCATGATGAGCCATTGATAGAGATTGCAGATAGGCACTATCATCTTGAAGATGGAATTTTAACAGAGAAAATCATTAAAAGGCCACAGAGAGAGAATAAAACAAAAAGAACTGCTTCTGTAAAGAAAACTAAAAGTCTTGATAAAAAGGCACAGGCAAAAGCTGGCTCTAAAAGCTCTGCCTCGCGTAAGACTGCAGATAAGAAAATAAAATAATTATAGTTTTAAATTTTTTTATTCTTCCTGATTTTTGCTTTTAGTTGCATTCATCAGTTGATCTTTTAGATCCTTACGGGATGTTGCAAGGAGTATTGTTCTAAACTTCCATTCCTTATCCTCTTTAAATAGTCTTGTGGAAAATCCAACAGCATTATATACATTTAATATCTTAGTGCTGCCATTTTCGTCAATGACTTCATCTATACCTGAAGGAACGCAAAATAACTCAGGATTTTTTAGTAGTATTTCCTCAAGGCCTGAATCATTGCTTTCTCTCAATATTTCAAATATCTTGCTTGAGTTAAATATAACTTTATAAGTTAAATCTTTATCGTAAAAAACTATAATATCCTCTTCCGGGAAGAGTTCATATCTGTATTCATCAGAAAATATGAGAACATCCCCTTTATCTACATAGGGCTTACCCATTGTGAGCACAAGGGAGAGTTTAACTGCATTCATGTAGTATTTTTTCAGGTATGAGTCTCTTTTGTCCCATAACAATTTTTCTTCCCTGGAAAGCTTTGGAAGATTTTTGTTCTTTTGTTTTGTTATTTCATCTACCTTGTAGCTTTTAGGTTTATCGGGAATTAGGAATCCACAGTATACTATGCATTTTTTATTTTCACCAGCCTCGCTCTGTTGGTTTGCTGTTTCGTTGCACTGTGACTCTTGCTTTGAAATATACTCTTCTTCTGTTATGTATTCTACATTTGTATTTTCTGGCTCATTGCCCCATAGTGGTTCAATTTTATACCAGAACTTTATTCCCCTTGGTGCTGTATCTTTATATGATGTTTCTTTTACCTCTGCAATCATTTCAAAGTCAGAATGTATTTTCTCTGATCGAAATATTCTATAGGAACTGGCACCAATATCCTGCCATTTAATTTCTATAGCATCTGGCTGAACTGCTGATACTGTCATATTTTTTAAAAACTTAGGTTCTTCATTATTTGCTATAATAAGCCCCAGAGTTAAAATTATATTGCTTAATAGTTTCATATCCTTCTCTTATGCTATATGATTTTTAATAATTAATTTAAAAGTTCTTTTCTATTTTTTCAATAAAATAATATGTATATGTGTATCTTTTGAAGTTACTTTATTTTTTAGAATGAGTTTTGAGATATGTTAAAGATTACAAAGATTTTAACAGGCAGAAATGTTTCTGTCTTTTTGAATAACGGAGAGAGGCTTTTACTTACTTATGAAACCTATAGCTCCTTAATGCTAAAAAGCGATATGGAGCTGGAGAGTGAGGTATATCTAAGGCTTTCTGATGAATCTTCCTTTCTTAATTGTATATCAAGGGCTTTGTCTTCCCTTGCAAGGGGAGGGAAGAGTGTCTATGAGATGAGACAGTATCTTAAGAAAAAAGGCTTTGATGAAGAGATTATAGAAAGAGCTCTAATATATCTTAACGAGAAGAATTACCTCAACGATTATGATTTTGCAATAAATTACATCACAAGAAAGATGTGCTCTGGAAAGAGAGGCAGAGGCTTTATAATCAGGGAGTTGCTAAAAAAAGGAGTTGATAGAAAATCTATAGATATGGCAATAAAGGAAAGTGGCCTTTGCAATGTTGATATGGACTTGTTATATGAGATGGCCCTTAAGAAGTATAAGAGCCTTAAAGACAAAAAAAATGTCTATGCAAAGATATCTTCTTTTTTAAGCTACAGAGGTTTTGATTATGACTCAATAGCCTCTGTGCTTAGAAAGTTACAAGAAGAGAATAAAGAGGACAGTGATTTTTATTTATAGTTCATCAAAAATCTTATTATCTCTTCTATGTCTGGAACTTCACTCAATTCATAGATTTTGATAAAGATAATATTGCCCTCTTCATCAATTATAAAGTTAGCTCTTCCTGATATGCCAAGCTTTTCAATAAATATATCATATTTGCGAGCAACCTCTCCATGTGGCCAGAAATCAGCCAGAAGATCTGTTTTTTCTATGTTCATTGACTTTGCCCATTCCTTTTTGCAGGCCTGACTGTCAACGCTGATACCAAGAGCTATTGTCTGGAGTGCCTTTAGCTCTTCATTTTTTGCCTCAAGGGTTCTCATCTGTATCTCGCAGATTTTTGTCCAGGCAAGGGGATGAAAGGATAGCAAAATCTTGTTGCCCATGAGGGCCTTTAAATTGACCTCAACTTTATGTTGATTTAAAAGAGAAAATTCTGGAGCCTTATCACCTATTTTAAGTATTCCATTTTCCATAAAAGACCTCCTTTTTTATGAAGAGCTCTTTTTTTGTAAAGCCCACAGCTATTTTATTCAAGCACTTTTTTTCCTCTTTTGGTGCATCAAAGGGCAAATGTATGGCAGAGAAATTTATGTAGGGGTTTATATTTAACAGTGATGAGTTTTATTTATAGCCATAGTCTCTGCTGAGATTTTCTCCCTTTGCTGCCTCTACTGCCAACCTATCACATCTTTCATTATATTTATTTCCAGCATGTCCTTTTATCCAGTTAAATTCTATATCTAACCTTTCAACGAGAGAAAGAAGCTCTTCCCATAGATCTTTGTTTAATGCAGGGCTTTTATCTGATTTTATCCAGTTGTTTTTTTGCCATTTTTTTGCCCATCCCTTTGTTATCCCATTTACAACATAGGAGGAGTCTGTCCAGAGCCTAATTTTTTTGTCTTTTATCTTTAGATTTTTAAGAGCCTCGATTACTCCCATGAGTTCCATTCTGTTATTTGTTGTCATTGAAAAGCCAGCAGATAGCTCTTCAATTTTGTCGGGATATATAAAAACTATGCCGAATCCTCCAGGACCAGGATTGCCAAGGCTGCATCCATCTGTATAGATTGTGATCACCTCTGTATCGTTATCTGCATCAGCGTATTCATCCTTTTTATTGTTAGCTGGTGTTTTTGAAAAGGAGGGATTTTTTAGCCATTCCTCAGCCTCTTTTTTTGAGCTAAATCCCTTATATAAAGGATTTTTATAGCCCTCCACCTGAGCTTTTGCCTCTTCCCATGTGCTGTATATACCTGGCTTTATTCCCTTTGCAACAGCATAATACTTCTTTGACATTTATTTTTCCCCTCTAAAATATCCATAACTTTTAGAGAAAATGAAATTGCTTTAAATATGGCAAATGAAATATTGAAAAGAGAAATAATTCTTGAAAAAAAAACCTCTCAAAGAAAAATTATATCTGTTTTTAATCTATATCATTATTGTTTTTTGTAAAAATTAAATTTAATTATTGGAAGGATTGTAATGCATAAAGTAAGAGATCTGCGAACTTCATTTATAGAATTTTTCAAGGCAAGAGATCATAAAATTGTCCCTTCAAGCTCCTTGCTCCCAAAGGATGATCCTACTTTGTTGTTTACCACTGCAGGGATGGTTCAGTTTAAACCAATGTTTGCAGGAACTGTAAATCTTGAATATACAAGAGCTGCCTCAATCCAGAAATGCCTCAGAACAAGTGACCTGGAGTCTGTTGGAAGGACAAAAAGGCACCTTACCTTTTTTGAGATGCTTGGGAATTTTTCCTTTGGTGATTATTTTAAAAAAGAATCTATAGAATATGCCTGGGATTACTCCACAAACGTCATAGGATTTCCAAAAGAGAGATTGTGGGTAAGTATTTTTGAAAATGACGATGAGGCCTTTGAGATATGGAATAAGCATATTGGCGTTCCATCTCATAAAATAGTGCGCCTTGGCAAGAAGGATAATTTCTGGGGACCTGCAGGAGATACTGGCGCCTGTGGGCCATGCTCTGAGCTTTATTTTGATAGAGGTGAAGAATTTGGATGTGGATCCAAAGATTGTAAACCAGGTTGTGACTGTGACAGGTTTCTTGAATACTGGAACTTAGTTTTTAATCAGTTTAATCAGGATGAAAATGGGGTACTCCATCCTCTACCAAGAACTGGCATAGACACAGGAATGGGTCTTGAGCGACTTGCGACTCTTGTTCAGGGTGTTGATTCTGTATTTGAAACTGATGAACTCAAATCTTTGATTGAATTTGTGAGCAATGCCTCAGGCAAAAAATATGAGGGTCAAAATATGATCCCTATTAAAGTCATAGTTGAACATGGTAGAACTCTTACCTTTGCCATGTCTGATGGTATATATCCTTCCAATGAAGGAAGGGGATATGTTTTGAGAAGGATTCTTCGAAGGGCTTTGCGCTTCAGTCGTATCTTAGGGCTTAAGGAGCCTTTTGTTTACAAAATAGTTGATCCAATTGTTGCTGCTATGGGTGACTTTTATCCAGAGATCAAAGAAAGCGTTTCCAATGTTAAGAATGTAATTGAGTCAGAGGAAAAGCGGTTTCTTGAAACAATAGAAAATGGGATGGATCGCCTGGAGGAAATACTTAAATCTGCCAAAAAGAGCGGTAACGTAATCTCTGGAGTAGATGCCTTTGTTCTTTATGATACCTTTGGCTTTCCTTTTGAGATGACAGAAGAGATGGCTCTTGAACAGGGAGTATCTGTTGATAAACAGGCCTTTGAGGCAGAGATGGAAAAACAGAGGCAGAGAGGAAAGCAGAGTTGGAAAGGCACAGATCTTGGGCTTGAGTCTGCTTTTGATGAAATAATATCCATAGCTGGTGACAGTGAGTTTCTTGGCTATGACCATGATAAGGCTGAAGCTGAGATCTTGCTACTTTATAAAGATGGTAAGAGATGCCAGAGTCTTTCTGAGGGAGAAAGCGGTCTTATTGTTTTAAACAGAACTCCCTTCTATGGAGAGTCTGGTGGCCAGGTTGGAGACAAGGGTGAGATAAAGCTGGGAGATTCGATTTTCTCTGTTACAGATACTAAAAAGCACAATAAAACTATAATTCATTTGGGCTCAGTCACTAAAGGCAGCTTTAAAGAGGGTGACAAGGTCCTTGCAGAAATTGACAGGATCAATAGAAATCTCATAAGGGCAAATCATAGTGCAACGCATTTGTTGCAGGCAGCTCTTAGAAAGGTGCTTGGCAATCATGTTAAGCAAGCTGGATCAGTTGTTGATGCAGAGAGACTGAGGTTTGATTTTTCTCATTTCAATTCTCTCACAGATGAAGAGATCTTAGAAATAGAAAAGCTTGTAAATGAAAAGATCTGGGAAAACATTGATGTTACAACTGAGATTATGAATATCAATGATGCTGTTGCTAAAGGGGCAATGGCAGTTTTTGATGAAAAGTATGAGGATATTGTCCGTGTGGTATCTGTTCCAGGATTTAGTATGGAGCTCTGTGGAGGAACTCATGTTAAAAATACAGGAAATATTGGTTTATTTAAAATTTTAAAAGAAAGCTCTCCTGGTGCAGGTGTGAGAAGAATAGAGGCTGTCACTCTTAAGGGATTGCTTCAGAGGTTTAATGAGCAGAGTCAGGTTCTTTCACAACTTACAAAGAGTGTTAACGCTCCAGAGACTGTTCTTGTAAAAAAAGTTGAGGAGATTGTTTCACGGAGCAAGGCTGTTGAAAAGGAGATAGAAAGGCTCAAGAAAAGCTCTGTTGGCTCTGACATTGACTCTGTGATAAAGGCAGCGCAAGAGGTCATGGGAGTTAAAATTATTTCTGCTAAATATGATGATCTTTCAATTGATGACTTGAGAAATCTTGCTGACTCAATAAGAGAGAGAGCTCAAAGTAGTGCTGTTTTCCTTGCCTCAGGATCTGGTGGGAAAGTTTCTTTGCTTTATGCTGCAACCAAGAAGGCTGTGGAGAAAGGCATAGATTGTGGTAAATTGATTAAAGAGACAGCTCCAATAGTTGGAGGAGGTGGAGGTGGCAGACCTGACATGGCTCAGGCTGGTGGAAAAAATGTTGATGCAATTTCAAAGGCCCTGGAAGAGGCAATAAAAATTGCGCAATCCATGATAAAATAATAATATGAAGATAAAAGAGATATAGTAACAAGGAGGCTTTTTAGGCCTCCTTCTTGTTTATTTGTTTCCAAATTTATCCTTGTGTGTAAATTCAGAAATTTCTCTGCGCTTTGGACCTTCTTTTTTGAATTCAACAGGCTTGCCAACAGGTAGTATTACAACAAGCTCGTATGGATCTTTTACATTTAGCAGTCTTGCACACTTTTCGTGGTCAAGGGAACCTACAACTACTGTTCCAAGGCCAAGATCATGAGCTGTAAGGCTGATGTTTTGAACTGCAATGCCAAGGTCAAACATAAACCATGAGTCAAATTTTGTCCTCTGGATTCCATCTTTAAATCCTGGGAGATCTCTCTTGCCGCATACAGCAATTAGCACTGATGCTGACTCGGAGCATTTTCTTGCAGGATTTGTTTCAGAGTAAGTGTCTGTTACTTCTTTTATGAGATTTTTATCGCGAATAACAATAAATTCCCAGCATTGAGTATTTGCCCAGGAAGGAGACCAGCGGGCAGCATTAAGCAATGCCTCAATTTCTTCATCTGTAACATAATACTCTGTAAACTTGCGAACAGATCTTCTTGTTAAAATAGCTTCTTTTAATTCCATAATATCACCTCACAGTAAATTTTCTATATACCGGGTAAAGTTTTTAACTTTTGTTTCTATCTTAATCAGGATAGGAGACTTTGCAATATAATTATCTTTTTTTTGCGAATTTTTATAAATCCTGTGCAACTCTTCTTGAGTATGATTTGAATTGATTTCGCTGTATTGGCAAGATAGTTCAATATTTAAGTCCCTGGCGATTAGCTCTGTAAGCCTCTGGTGATAATCTGATGGGTTAAAGCTTATTATATTGCACTGAGAGATCTTTGCCTCAAAGAGAGTTATGCCAAAGTGAGTAATTACATTTTTTGCTCTCAAGATAAGCTCAGAATAGTTGTTTATTTTTGATAATTCCTTGCTATGGAGATTATAAGCTTTTCCCTTTATAAGGACAAGGCTTTTTGACCCCTCAGGTAATATTTTTTGTAAAATCTCAAGGGTCTTTGAATCGGGAGAGATGCCAGGATAAATAAGGAAATCTATATCTTTGTAAATATTTTCTTCGCTTATTTCTTTAAGTCCATTATAAAAATTGTATCCATAGAGAAATTTATCAAAATCGATATGATTAAGCGAAAGGTTAGGCAGTAGATAGAGAGAGTAGTCAGATATTGCATTCCCTTCTCCCATGTCATCAATGCTCAGAACTGGAGCATGTTTTTTGAGAATCTTTATCTCTTCAGTGTTTGAATCACGCATATCTCTTATAATAAGGTTTGCTTCCTTTAGTGAATCACTCCATAAATATTCAAGGCCATCTAATGGAGCCATTGTTTTTGAGTATATCTGGGCCTTTAGCCTCTTTTTCTCGTTTGCATATTGGGCAAAGAAAAGCATTCTCTGAAAATGGCCTGTTCCAAGTGAACCGCCTGTGGCTGTTATTATGGCTATTTTTTTATCCATGGCTGTAGTGAGTCATAGGTCGTTGCTCAATGTGGGAATTGATTTTTGTTAAGTCTGGTTCGCTTTTTATAAGTTCAAAGACCTCCTGTAATAAAATGGGTCTTCCCTGGTAGAGCCGTTCATATATTATTTTTATAAGTTCCAGATCCTCCGCTGTATCAACAGTTAAACGGAGATCTGGAAATGGATTGGTAAGCTCTGATTTGTTTTTTAGAAGGTAAAAAATTTCAGGATGTTCTTTTATGTAGGGTGTAACGTGTTCCCTGTGATGAGGTTCTTTCCCTTCCAGATAAGCTCTCATTAAGGCTTCTTTCTTTATGACCTCAACACCTGTTCCAAGGGGAATTCCCTCTGTTGTGCAATGATCTGCACTGTACCTATAAGCCTTTTTAAGAGCAGATGATGCAGAGATATGATCTATAAGAGGATTATCTCCAGTTATTCTGATTATGTAATCGCAGTCAATGTTCTTTGAGGCAAGATAAAATCGTTCAAGGACATCATCTTCAGAGCCCATAAAAGAGTCTATGGAGCAGGAGTTTGCAAGGTCAATCAGTGGCTGGTTTTCCTTTCCAATGCCTGTTGCAAGTATTATTTTATGCAAGCCCTCAATAGCCTTAGCTCTTTCTATAACGTGATAGGTAAGGGCTTTGCCTCCGATTATAGACAGAGCCTTGCCTGGAAGGCGAGTTGAGTTTATTCGTGATTGTATTATAGCTATTGCTTTCATATTTAGAAATTAAAGGTATACCATTCGTCGCATTTGCTGCAATCTGGATTTACCGGAAATCTAAACTTATAGCCTTCTATAAATGATTGCTTCTGATTTTTTAGTATATCCTCAAGGCTCTCGTTAGTAATATTTCCTCTGCTAAAATCTCCATCTATATCTTGTTTGCAAAAGGAAACAGTTCCATCTGCAAGAATATATAAGTCTCGTTGCAAATGCCAGCATGGTATTCTTTTTAATGGGGATAGATCAGAATATCGTCTGTCTTTTATTTTTCCAAGATATATGTTTTGCTTTTGAAGTATAATGGGAAATTTTTGGCTTTCCCAGAAGTCATAGTATCTGTCAAGATAGCTTCTTTGCTCGCCTTTTTGTATTTCATCAGTTTCGTTTATCTTCATGATTTGAAGATAAATTCTTTCACCATCTTTATTGAGTTCAGCAAGTGATGTAATATTTTTAAATACTGTATCGTATCTATCCGCGCCGTGCAGTCTTATGTATGAGTCTTTATCTAAGGCATTATTGTTTATTATGACAGAGATCTTTTGGCTCTCGGGCTTTTGTAGAAATGTCTTAAAATTTGTATCTGCATATATTCCATTTGTTTCTATAATTATTCTTTCAACCAGAGGATCTCCACAGGCTATTGAAAGCATTGAATAGAACTGAGGGTGCATTAATGGCTCTCCAGATCCCCCAAGGCTTAAAGTATAGGGTAGGTTATAGGCCTTCATCTCAGAAAGTATTTTCTGAAATGTGGAGATCTCCATCATGGGGTGTTCTTTTTTAAGTGATTTCCTGTAGCAGAAGATGCAGTCAAGGTCACAGCTTCCGCATATCTCTATTTCTATATACGATGGGGATAGAAATAGTATCTCTGGATTGTTATCTATGATCTCTTTTATTTCGCTATAGGAAGGAGTGCCTTGCTTGAGAGAGAGAATCCTCTCCATAATTGCCTTATCCCTTGGATTTGATACTCTGAAGGATAGGCGCTTTTCCCTTATATCCGGCTCCTTATAAAATAGCTCAACATCAAAAAGGTTTATGTTTGATTTTATTACCTGTGAGAGCGGAAGAGTTTTTTCTTTAATATCAGGAATGTTTTCCATAAGATCTGTGGAGATTATTTCACAGGCAAATCCCTCAGGGAGATTTTCTGAATATGTAAATTCAGCAAGATATTTTACATGGACTTCAATCATTTCTCTGAGAATTTCGGGATCAAAAAATGCGGAGTCTGCTTTAATGATTGCTATATTTTTTGATTCAGTTTTTTCAAATAGATTTTTCCAGAATGGGACATCCTCATTTCCCTCTCTGATGAAAATGTCTTTTTTGTTTAGAAGAGTTCCATTGTAATTTGCCGGTATAGAATAAAAGATCTTGCATTGAGGAAAATTTTGAGCCACCCTCTCTGCAATTATTTCCGTGGAGAGTTTATTGTTAAAAGAAATCAATTCATCAGAGAGAGTATTGCTTTCAATATGGATTAAAACATCAAAATTTTCACTTTTCATTACATAGCCTTGACGTAATCATTCATATAAATTTTTATAAAGGATTCTTTTTTTCTTTGTTCAACCCATTTGCTGAATTGTTGTTCCATTTTTTCAGTATAGAGCTTATACATGATTATGCGTTCGACTTTTTCAAAGGTCACAGGTCTTTTATCAATAAATTTTACAATGTGATAACCAAATCCAGACTTAAATACTGAGGATATCTGACCACTTTTGTTCATCCTAAAAACATTATTTGCAAAGTATGGATCAAATTGGCCAAGGATCTGCCATCCGAGATCGCCTCCATTTACAGCAGAGGCTTTATCTTGAGAGTATTTTGCAGCCATGGATTCAAAGGATTCACCGGCTAAAATTTTTTTTCTTATCTCCTCAGCTTTTTGATTTGCTGCTTTTTCGCTTGCAAGGGATTTACCTTCAGGAATTATGAGTATATGTTTAACATGGACTTCATATCCGAGTTTGGACTTATTGGCATTATACCATTTTTTTACCTCTTCCTGAGAGGGAGGTGTTGTCCCTACTGTTACAGACATGATCTGTTCCTTGGCAATTTTTACTCGTAGCTCATCAAAGAATGTAAAAAAATCGACCTTTTCTTTTTTTTCTATATATTCAATAAAGGATTGTAATTCAGGTTCTATTTTTACTTTTGATTCAAATCTGTTTTCCATAAATTTTTCAAGATTACGGGAAACCTTTTCTACAGTTGCAGGAATATCTTTGTAGCCTTTGGATTCAAAAAAGTTTGAAAGAAATCCATGCAACTGATTTATTACTTTTTTGTTGCTTATCTCTATGGACTCTTTATTTGCAGTTTCAAAGATAATCTCATTTTCTATGAGATTATCCAGAATTCTGCTTTTTTCGTATGCCACTTTTGATGGAGGAATTGTTTTGGATTGAGCAATTCGATTATACCTGAGATTGACCTCACTCTCCATTATGGGTCTGTTATTTACAACAGCAAGAACTTTATCATACTCTGTCCATGAATAAAGAAAGACGCTTTGAGCCAAAAAGCATATAACAATCAAAAAAGTGGTAATATTCTTTTTCATACAAAATCCTTAATTATTTACCTTGCTCCCTCTTTTTTTAAAGAGGAGGTACTCAATCCCATCTACAAGAGCAGCCCATGATGCTTCGATTATGTTTGGCGATACACCTACAGTTCCCCAGTGGTTTGTTCCATCTGTTTGATCTATAAGGACACGAACACTGGATGCAGTGCCTTTATTGTCATCAAGAACACGAACCTTGAAATCTGCAAGATGCATCTGTGCAATCTCCGGATAGAATTTGGTAAGAGCCTTTCTCAGAGCATTATCCATAGCTTCAACAGGACCATTTCCATTGGCAGCAGTATGCTCAAGAATTCCTCCAACTTCTATTTTTATTGTTGCCTCACTTTCCAGATAACCATTGCTATCCATCTCTGTTATGAGTCTGAATCCAAGGAAGTTAAAGAATGGTTTGTATTCACCAGTGGCTTCTCTGATTATAAGTTCAAAGGAGGCCTCTGCTGCCTCAAACTGGAACCCCTGTTCTTCAAGATTTTTTATTTTTTCAAGAATTGTCCGTGATAGATTGATGTCTCCAGTTATATCAATGCCCAGTTCCTTTGCCTTGAATTCAACATTACTCTTCCCGGAGAGCTCTGATATCAATACTTTTCGTCTATTGCCAACAAGAGAGGGATCTATATGTTCGTATGTTCTGGTATCCTTTTGCAAAGCAGAGACATGTATTCCACCTTTGTGAGCAAAGGCATTGTCTCCTGCATAGGGCATATTCTCTCTATGGGGAAGATTTGCAATTTCACTAACCATTCTGCTGACCTCTGTGAGGTGCTGGAGAACTTCAGCTGAAGAGCAATGATAACCCATTTTAAGGGCACTGTTTGGTATGAATGTTATGAGGTCGCAATTCCCACATCTTTCTCCATATCCATTGATTGTTCCCTGTATGGATACAGCTCCTGCATCAATGGCATACATTGAGTTTGCCACTGCCACACCAGAATCATTGTGGAAATGGCCTCCTACAGCAGTGGAAAATTTAGAGGTTACATCCCTTGTGATATCAAAAACTTCAGAAGGTAATGTCCCTCCATTGGTATCGCACAGCACCAGCATATCAACGCCTGCCTCGCATGCCTTTGCAAGGCAACTGAGAGAGTAATCGCTATTGCTTTTGTATCCATCAAAAAAATGTTCTGCATCAAGAAAAACAGTAAATCCAAGATCTTTGAGATATGCTACAGAATCGTAGATGAGTTCAAGATTTTCATGGAGTTCCATGCCAAGGGCTTTTGTAACCTGAAAATCCCATGATTTGGCAACAAGAGTTATAACATCAGCCTTTGAATTTACCAGTGATTGCATCATAGGATCTTCTTTACATGATAATCCCTTCCGCTTTGTTGATCCAAATGCTGCTATCTTAGAATGCTGTATATCTAACTTTCTGACCTCAGAAAAAAAGGCTTCATCTTTTGGGTTTGATCCTGGCCAGCCACCTTCAATATAATCTATTTTTAGCCAGTCCAGTATTTTAGCAATATTAAGTTTGTCCTGAAGAGAAAAGGAAATGCCTACAGTTTGAGCACCATCCCTTAGAGTTGTATCATAAATTGATATAATCTTTTTCGTCATTGACACTCCATTTTGAATTTTTTACAAGTGTCAAACATAGTTGGCAGGTATATTGGATATTTCAAGCAATTTTTACTTGTAAAAATTAGCTTTTTGGGCAAATTCACTTATAAGGCTATAGGTGTGGAATTGGGAACAGTCAAAAACTGCTGGACAAAAATAAAAATTTTGTTACAGTAAAGTCACGAGGTAAAAGATGAAGAAGCTACCAATAGGCATACAGACCTTTGAAAAGATAAGAAGTGATGACTATATATACAT